>DATJKV010000169.1:0-4455 GCA_035491155.1 Magnetospirillum sp.
CCGGTCTTGGGACTGACATAGGCGAGCGCATCGTTGGTCCCGGTGGCGGCACACTGGCTGAGGTCGAGGCCGTAGCCCAGGTCGCGCAGCAGCGCCAGTTCCCAGTGGACGTAGACGCTGGGCCAGGCTTCGCTGGACAAGGCCTCCAACAGGACTTCCAGGGCAACGTAAGCGGCGGGATGGGCCTGGCGCTCGGGCAAGGCCAGTTCGCACAACGCGCAGGCCGAGGCGAGCGCGGCCAGGGCATCCGGGTCGTCGAACACGCCGGCCGCATGGGCGTCCATCAATTCGACCCGATAGGTGCCCAATTGCTCGGCCAGACGGGACCGCCACCACACCTTCAGCCGGTTGCCGGGCTGCAGCAGGCCACGCTTGGCCTTGCCGGCTCCGCCATGAACCAGGCCGGGATGGCGACCATGCTCGCGGGTCAGGATGGTGGCCACCGTGCTGCTCTCGCCCAGGCGCCGTACCCCCAGTACGATGCCTTCGTCGGCCCATTCCATCAGCGCAGGCTCCACACCGCCAGTCCGCCGCCAATGGCGGCAAGCAGCATGCCGGCGGCGGCAATGGCTACAGTCCAGCGTGCAATGGGCGGCGGATTGTCGAAGGCTTCCTCGCTCCAGGCGCCCTTGCGCAGGCGATGCTGGAGCACGGCTACCAGCAGGATGGCGCCCAGCCACAGCAGGATCAGCCCAACCGCGCGCGCATCCATCCGCCAAGCCCCCTCATATCATTTGCCCTCGCCGGGCGCGCGCCTCCGCGCGCTGGGCCGCGGGCTCAATGGCCGCTGGATACCGCCGAGCGCTCGGCGGTATCAGACGTCGAAGTCCAGCCCCATCTCGCTGTAATGGGAGCGCCTCTCCTGCCAGTCTTCCTTCACCTTGACGTGCAGGAACAGATGGACGCGCCGCTCCAGCAGGCTTTCCAGCTCCTCGCGGGCGGCGGCGCCGATGGCCTTGATCTGGTGGCCGCCCTTGCCGACCACGATGGCCTTCTGGCTTTCGCGCTGGATGAAGATGACCTGGTCGATGCGGGCCGAGCCGTCATCCCGCTCCTCCCAGCGCTCGGTCTCCACCGTCAGGGCGTAGGGCAGCTCTTCGTGCAGCTTGAGGAAGGCCTTCTCGCGGGTGATCTCGGCCGCCAGCATGCGCTGGGGCAGGTCCGACACCTCGTCCTCGGGGAACATCCACGGCCCCTGGGGCACACGCTCGACGAACAGGGTGCGCAACGGGTCCAGCCCGTCGCCCTTCAGCGCCGAGATCATGAACACGTCGGTGAACAAGCCTTCGGCATGGAGCTGCGCGGCCAAGTCCAGCAGCTTCTCTTTCTTCACCGCGTCCACCTTGTTGAGGATGAGCACCGCTTGGCGCTTGGCCTCGCGCAGCTTGTCCACAATGGCGCGGGTGTCGTCGTCATAGCCCCGGTTGGCATCCACAAGCAGGCACACCAGATCGGCGTCCGACGCACCATTCCAGGCGGCCGCCACCATGGCGCGGTCGAGCCGGCGGCGCGGCTGGAAGATGCCGGGGGTGTCCACCAGGATCACCTGGGCGGGACCGGCCATCAGGATGCCGAGGACGCGGAAGCGGGTGGTCTGCACCTTGGGCGAAACGATGGAGACCTTGGTTCCCACCAAGGCGTTGACCAGCGTGGACTTGCCGGCGTTGGGCGCGCCGACGATGGCCACGTAGCCGCATCGCCTTTCGTTTTCGGGAACCTCGGTCATGACGTCACTTTCTCCAACATCGCGGTAGCGGCGGCCTGCTCGGCGGCCCGTTTCGACGCCCCTTGGGCGGTCACCGTCTCCAATCCCTCCACTTCCACCGATATCTTGAAGGTGGGCTCGTGCGGCGGGCCGTCCATGCCGACGGTGGTGTAGACGGGCAGTTTCTTGCCCCGCCCCTGCGCCCATTCCTGCAAGGCGGTCTTGGCATCCTTGGGCGGCGCCGCGGCCTCGTCCATCAGCGACGTCCAGGCGCCACGCACGAAGGCCTGGGCCACCTCGAATCCGGCATCGGCGAACAGGGCGCCGATCACCGCCTCGCAGGCATCCGCCAGCAGGCCGGGGTTGGCGCGGCCGCCGGCCTCCTCCTCGCCGCGCGACAGCACCAGGTGCTCGGGCAGGCCGATGATTTGGGCCACCCGGGCCAGGGCCTCGCGCCGCACCAAAGCGGCGTGGCGGCGCGCCAGGGCGCCCTCGGGTTCGTTGGGGAAGCGGTGGAACAGCATGTCGGCAACCACCAGCCCCAGGACGCGGTCACCCAGGAATTCCAGCCGCTCGTAAGGCGTCGCCTTGCGCGGCGCGCGGCCCTGCACCACCGAAGGATGGGTCAGGGCCTGGGTCAGCAGCGAGGGGTTGGCGAAGCGATGCCCCAGCCGCTGGGCAAGGTCTTGCAGCCGGGCGGCCATGGCTTACTCAATCCCGGTGAACAGGCGCGAGAAGCGGATGGCCCACGGCCAACGCCATACCTCCCACCACGCGGCGGTGCCGTCCGCCGAGAAGAACAGCACCTCGGCCCGGCCCACCAGGTTCTCGGCGGGCACGTAGCCCACCTCGTCCAGGAAGCGGGAATCCTGCGAGTTGTCGCGGTTGTCGCCCATCATGAAATAGTGACCGGGCGGCACCAGGTATTCGGGGGTGTTGTCGGCGATGCCGTTGTCGCCGGCGAATTCGATGATGCGGTGCTTGCGGCCGTTGGGCAGCGTCTCGATGTACTGCATCGCCCGCATGTAATTGCCTTCGCGGGTGATCTCGATGAAGTCCTCGATGCGCTCGCGCTTCACCGGCACGCCGTTGATGTGCAGGATGCCGCCGGTCACCTGGATGCGGTCGCCGGGCAAACCGACCACGCGCTTGATGTAGTCGACCTTGTTCTCCGGCGGCTTCTTGAAGACGATGACGTCGCCGCGCTCGGGCACCTTCTCCAGGATGCGGCCGCCATTGGGGCCGATGCCGAACGGCATGGAGTAGCGGGAATACCCATAGGCCCACTTGGAGACGAACAGGTAGTCGCCCACCAGCAGCGTCGGGATCATGGACCCCGAGGGAATGTTAAAGGGCTCGAACGCCACGGTACGCACCGCGCCGGCGATCAGCATGGCGTACAGAACCGTCTTGATCGTTTCCCAGGCGCCGCCCGGCTTCCCTCTGGACATGAAAATCGCTGCCTAAGCTATTGATTAAAATCGGCGATGTCCGCACCCGCCGGGGTGCCGAACGGGGCGAGCAAACCAGCCATCGTGGCCGCTGTCAAGCCACACCATCCGCCATCTGGCCCGGCAAGGCGGAAATGACAACCACAGCCTCGGCCAGAGGATATTCATCGGTCATGGTCAGGTCGATGCGGGCAACCATGCCGGGGGGCGTAATCCGGGCCAAGTGCCGGGCCGCACCGCCGGTGAGCACCAGGGTCGGTCGGCCGCTGGCGGCGTTGACCACGCCCACGTCGCGCAGGAATACCCCTTCTGCGAAGCCGGTGCCCAGCGCCTTGGCACAGGCCTCCTTGGCGGCAAAGCGCTTGGCGTAGGTGGCGGCCCGCGCCTTGGCGGGACGGGACTCGGCCTTGGCCTGTTCGACAACGGTGAACACCCGCGCGACGAACCGCTCGCCGAAACGGTCGAGCGTCTTCTCGATGCGGCGGATGTCACATAGATCGTTGCCGATGCCCAGGATCATTTGCGCGCCTCGTCCATCAGCGCCCGCATGTGGCGGATGGACGCCTCGAAGCCGACGAAGATGGCCTCGCCCACCAGGAAATGGCCGATGTTCAGCTCGACAATGGTGGGAATGGCGGCGATGGGCTTGACCGTGTCGAAGGACAGGCCGTGGCCGGCATGGCATTCCAGGCCGATGGCGTGGGCATGGGCGGCCGCGGCGACGATGCGGGCTAGCTCGGCGTCGCGGGTATCCCCCTCATGGTCGCAATAGGCGCCGGTATGCAGTTCCACCACGGGGGCGCCAATAGCCTTGGCGGCATCCAGTTGGCGCGGATCAGCCTCGATGAACAGCGACACGCGCACGCCGGCCTCGGTCAGCTTGGCCACCATGGGCTTCAGGCGGTCCACCTGGCCGGCCACATCCAAACCGCCCTCGGTCGTCCGTTCCTCGCGCTTTTCCGGGACGATGCAGGCGGCGTGCGGCCGATGGCGCAAGGCGATGGCCAGCATCTCCTCGGTGGCGGCCATCTCCAGGTTCAGCGGCAGCTGGATCTCGTTGGCCAGGCGAGCAATATCGCTGTCGGAAATGTGGCGGCGGTCCTCACGCAGGTGCGCGGTGATACCGTCGGCGCCGGCAACGGCAGCCAGATGGGCGGCACGCACCGGATCGGGAACCAAGCCGCCGCGCGCGTTCCGGATGGTGGCGACGTGGTCGATGTTGACGCCAAGGCGCAAGGGGCGCGCGGTCATGAGGCTAGTCTCCAGGCGAGTCAGTTGCGGGCGCGCTCGACCGAATTG
>DATJKV010000170.1:0-1972 GCA_035491155.1 Magnetospirillum sp.
CCTGCGGCTTGATGTTGTTCCACTTGAAGTTCTTCAGGCCGGCGACCTGAATCTCGGAATCGAAGTGGCCGATGTTGCAGACGATGGCGCGGTCCTTCATGGCGCGCATGTGCTCGACGGTGATGACGTCGACGTTGCCGGTGGTGGTGACGAAGATGTCGCCGCGCGGCGCGGCCTCTTCCATGGTCGCCACCTCATAGCCTTCCATGCAGGCCTGGAGCGCGCAGATGGGGTCGATCTCGGTGACGATGACGCGGCAGCCCTGGCTGGCCAGCGATTCGGCCGAGCCCTTGCCCACGTCGCCGAAGCCCGCCACCACCGCGACCTTACCGGCCAGCATGACGTCGGTGGCGCGGCGGATGCCGTCCACCAGCGACTCGCGGCAGCCGTACTTGTTGTCGAACTTGGACTTGGTCACCGAATCGTTGACGTTGATGGCCGGCCACAGCAGGGTGCCCTTCTTCTCCATCTCATAGAGACGGTGCACGCCGGTGGTGGTCTCCTCGGTCACGCCGCGGATGGCGGTGCCATTGCGGGAGTAGAAGGTGGGATCGGTGGCCAGCTTCTTCTTGATGGAGGCGAACAGCACCTCCTCTTCCTCGCAGGTCGGATTGGCCAGCACCCCCAGGTCCTTCTCGGCGCGCATGCCCAGATGGATCAGCAGGGTGGCGTCGCCGCCGTCGTCCAGGATCATGTTCGGGCAGCCGCCATCGGCCCATTCGAAGATACGGTGGGTGTAGTCCCAGTACTCCTCGAGGGTCTCGCCCTTGACGGCGAACACCGGGATGCCGGCGGCGGCAATGGCGGCGGCGGCGTGGTCCTGGGTCGAGAAGATATTGCACGACGCCCAGCGGATGTCCGCACCCAGAGCCTTCAGCGTCTCGATCAGCACGCCGGTCTGGATGGTCATGTGCAAGCTGCCGGCGATACGGGCGCCCTTCAGCGGCTGCTTGGGGCCGAATTCCTCGCGGGTGGCCATCAGGCCGGGCATCTCGCTCTCGGCGATGTCCAGCTCCTTGCGGCCCCACTCGGCCAGGGAAATGTCGGCAACCTTGTAGTCGGTCATGTCAGTAGCGCCCTTTTCCGGGATTTGTCCTGAGGGTGCTTGTACCAGCCTCGGCCAGCAAAGGCAATAGCGATATAAAGATATCTTTATGTCAACATCCGAATAGACCTTTACTCCCCTTGGTGCCGCCCGCCGGGACGGCTATCATTGAGGCGGATGGGCGCGGAAAAGAGGAACGCCATGGACTTCGCAGTGTCCCGCGTGATGGATGCCCGCCTGGGCGACATGCTGGCGCGCTGGCGCGACGCCTTCGGCGCCGACGGCCTGGCCGAGCCCCTGGCCAGCCTAGCGCCGCACCGCGACCACATGCTGGTGCTGGCGATCGAATCCCAGGGCATCCGCTATCTGCACTACGGCCAGGCCTTCGTCGCCCATTTCGGCGTCGACCTGACCGGCCAGGTGATCGCCGGCCTGACACCCGAAGTCATCACCCCCGACCGCCGTGGCATGCTGGAATTCGACTACGCCTTCGTCCAGGCCCGCCAGACCCCTTTGTGGCGCAGCTATACCGCCGAGTTTGGCCCCGGTGAGTCGGAGACCTGGCAACGCCTGGTGCTGCCGGCGGGCGACAACCGGTTGGTGGTGGGCGCCTACACGGTTCCCATCGCCACCCCGCGCGACGAGGCCGAACGCTTGCTGCGGTTGGTCATCGAGCGGGTGCCGGTGGTGCTGGACCGCGACGGCGTGCTGTGCGACCTCGCCGTATCTCTGCGCGACTACAGCGACACCCGCCGCCAGGCCGCCGAGTTGGAAGTGCTGGCCAACCACGACGCCCTGACCGGCGTCACCAACCTGCGCCACTTCCACCGCCTGGCCGGGCTGGAGTTGGAGCACGCCCGGCGCATGCAACGCTCGCTGGCGCTGCTGGCGCTCGATCTGGACCACTTCAAGCGCATCAACGACGAG
>DATJKV010000171.1:0-1609 GCA_035491155.1 Magnetospirillum sp.
CTCGACCAGGGCGGCGGCCAGACGCTCGCCCGGACGGCCGAAATGGATGGGGGCGCCACCCAGGCGCAAGGCCTTGGCGGCAACTTGCGCGATGGGCAGCTCGACAATGTCGAGCGCGTCGTGGCGCGCCAGCGTCCGGCCAATGGTGAACAGGCGGCGGAGGTTGCGGAACGAGCGGATCACAGGCGCCAACCGGAATGAATGGCGGCGATGCCGCCGGACAGGTTCCTGACCTCGACCCGCTCGAACCCGGCGGCGCGGACCATCTCGGCCATCTCTTCCTGCGGCGGGAACTTGCGGATACTCTCCACCAGATACTGGTAGGCCTCGCTGTTGCCGGTGACCATGCCGCCCACCTTGGGCAGCACGTTGAAGGAATAGAGGTCGTAGAACTCGCGCAGGCCGGGCACCACCACCTTGGAGAATTCCAGGCACATGAAGCGCCCGCCCGGCTTGAGCACGCGATAGGCCTCGGCGATGGCCTTGTCCCAATGGGTGACGTTGCGCAGGCAGAAGGCGATGGTGTAGCGGTC
Organism: Magnetospirillum sp.; assembly: GCA_035491155.1. Lineage (GTDB taxonomy): Bacteria > Pseudomonadota > Alphaproteobacteria > Rhodospirillales > Magnetospirillaceae > Magnetospirillum. The sequence goes on from DATJKV010000171.1 coordinate 534, forward strand.
CACCGAGCGGTCGGCTACCGGCAGGCACTCGGCATTGCCGCACACCCACGCCAAGTCGCCCACCAGGTTGCGGTCGAAGCTGCGGTCGCGCCCCACCGCCAGCATTTCCTTGTTGATGTCGCACACCAAAGCCGAACCGCCGCCGCGCTTCTTCCAGCCGAAGGCGATGTCGCCGGTGCCGCCGCCCACATCCAGCAGCGTCTGGTCGGGCCGCGGGCGCAGCCAATCAAGGAACGACGCCTTCCACAGCCGGTGGATTCCGGCGCTCATCAGGTCGTTCATCAGATCGTATTTGGAGGCGACGGAATCGAACACCTCGCGCACCAACGAGGCCTTCTCCGCCTCGCGCACGGTCTTGAAGCCGAAATGGGTCTGGCCGGGGCCTTGGGTCTGTTCGTCGCTCATGGTGGCGGCACCTTAGCCGAAGTGCCGTGGCGGCGCGAGAGGGTAGTGTCGTTTGGCGGCGGGTCCGCGCGCCCGTTTTGCACGTTCACGGCGATGAAGGAAATCGTCGATGGAGCGAGCCATGCGGATCCTTGCCGGCGCGTTGCTGTTGTCGCTGTCCCTGGCGGGCGCCGCCGCCGCCGACACCGAGCACCCCCAGGTGCAAACCCCCGACCGCCTGATCTGGCAGCAAGGCCCGCCCGGACTGCCCCCCGGGGCGCAATTCGCCGTCTTGCGCGGCAATCCTGACGCCAGGGGCGGTGAGTTCGTCCTGCGCCTCAAGGTGCCGGCCGGCTACCACATCGCGGCGCACCACCATGGTACGCCTGAGAATCTGACCATCATTTCCGGGTCCATGCTGTACGCCTCCGGACCGCATCCCGACCGCGCTTCCGCCGTCACCTTGCCCGAGGGCAGTTACGTCTACCTGCCCGCCAATGGCACCCATGAGGTGTGGGCCGGCGACCAGGGGGCCGTCGTCGAGATGCACTCCACCGGCCCGTTCCAGATCACCTACACGAACCAGGCCGACGACCCGCGCAAACAACAAGCCGCCAGTCCGTACTGAGCGCGTTTGACTTGAGGCCTTACCTTCGGCCAAGCTTGGGCCATGCCCGAGCTTCCCGAAGTCG
>DATJKV010000172.1:0-4410 GCA_035491155.1 Magnetospirillum sp.
CGTCTCGAACAGCTCCATCATCCGCGTCTCGATGACGTCGGGCAGCTTTCTGGTGACGACGACGAGGGGCTTCTTTTGTGCCATTGATTTTCTCCTCCCGGGACCCCGTTCGAGTGTCACGACCTATCAAGACGGCGAAGTCTTGTCCAGTGAAGTGTTACAATTGGGCGCGCCTTGACCGAGCGGATGGGTCGGCCTGTATAATGTCTCTCCGGGGAACCATCTTTTGGGGCTTTGCGCGGATGAACCTGAGACTCCGTCTCGCGTTACTTGCACGGCTTGGGCTGGCAGGACTTGCGTTGTTGGGCGCGGCCGCCGCCTGGGCTGGTGAAACCAGTGGTCTGCCGCTGCCGCGCTTCGTCTCTTTGCGCTCGGACGAAGTGAATCTGCGGACGGGACCCGGCGTGCGCTACCCTATCGATTGGATCTATGCCCGCAAGGACCTGCCCGTGGAAGTCATCGCTGAATTCGAGGCGTGGCGCAAGATACGCGATTGGCAAGGCACGGAGGGATGGGTCCACCAATCCATGTTGACCGGTCGGCGCATGATGGTGGTGATGGGGCAGGCCCGTTCGTTGCGTTCATCTGATGCGGAATCGTCCGATCCGGTGGCGGTGGTCGAGGCCGGTGTGCTCGGCCGCATCGTCCAGTGCCCGCGCAACCGCGACTATTGCCGGGTCGAGATCGACAAGACCCAAGGCTGGATGCGCCGCGATGAGATCTGGGGCGTCTACAAGGGCGAGTGGATCGAGTAACCGCCCCCTCTTGACGCTGCCTGACCCCGCTCCCCACGTGGCGTCTATGCCACCAGACGGGGGAGCACGCCATGCCCAACCATGGAGTCATGGACGGCGGGGATTTCGGCTATGAGGAGAACCTGGCCGCTGCCAACGACGCCCAATACGGCGAGGATGGCGCTGGCTTGGTGCTGTCGACCATGGCCGACAGCATCGCGGGTTCGGCCGCAGATCCCGAGGACGCGCTGGAAATGTGCCGTGACCTCGCCAATTCCGAAGACCTGAACGAGGACGGGTACCTCAGTCTGGTCGCCCTGGTGGAAGGGGCCACCGGGTGGGAACTGGCGGAAGAAGGCGAGCGGTTCTGACGCCTACCACCGTTTCCCCAGGCGGGGCTCCCAGCTCTTGGCGCGGAAGGCGCGGGCCAGGGCGATGGTGACGGCCACGCCCAGCCATGAGCCTGCCACGGCGTCCGACAGGAAGTGGACGGTGGTGACCACGCGGCTCAAGGCCACCAGCGTGGCGATGGCCAGCCACATGAGGTCGTAGCGCGGGACGATGATGGCCAGCGCGGTCATGGCGGCGAAGGCTGCCTGGCTGTGGCCCGAGGGAAAGGAATTCATCGCCCATTTGTGGCTGAACAGGGCGAAGCCGTAGAGGTCCTGGTCGAACAGGTAGCGTGGGCGGTAGCGGCCCAGGCAGAACTTCACCGCGTTGCCGGCCAGCCCCGACAGTGCCACCGACAGGAAGAGGAAGGCGGGCGTCACCGCCAGCCGGCGCAAGGAGTCGCGGGCGGTCAGCGAGGGAGCGCGCCAGGCCGCCAGCATCAAGCCGAGGAAGAGCACGCCGGCCGGAACCAGATAGACCCCGCCCAGGCCCAGATTGGTGACGACCTTGAAGAAACCCTCCACGTCGCCGCCCACATGGGCTTTCAGCAGGCGCGCCAGCGGGCGGTCGAAGGCCCAGTAGGACAGCAGGCAGAACAGCGCCACGTAAAGGAACGACCAGGCGATGGGCCAGGCCCGCGTACGCTCCCACTGGCGCCGGCAGGCGGCACGCACGGGGGCGGCGGACGCCCATGCCTCGGCCATGGCCAGGGTGGTGCCTTCCCAGGCCAGGGCGATGCGTTCAGCCCATGACAGGATGCCCCGGCTCATGGCGTCTTCACTCCCAGCACCACCAGGGTGGTTGGTTTGCCGCGGGAATAGTTGAGGCCATCGGCGCGGCCGAACTCCTCGGTCTCCAGATTGAGCGACTGGGCGGCCGCGAAGAAGGCGGGCAGGTCGCGGTCGTTCACCACCGCCAGGGCGCGGCGGTGCGCGGCCAGATACGCGGCGGCGCCCTCGGCGGTGACGAAGCGGGTGTCGGTGCCCAGCAGGAACACCAGGCTGGGCTCGCTGTAGCCGGCGGCGGCCACCGGTCCGTCCGAGCCGATGGTGGCGACGATGCGGGCGACGCCGCGCGACAGGAACATCTTGTCCAGCGACGGTACCACTCCGGCCAGTGCCACCGGGAAGGTGGCGGCCGAGGTCAGCGCCAGGGTCAGGGCGGCGGTCGCCACCTGGCCGCGCCAGGCCAGCACCGCAGGTAGCAGGGTGGCCAACACGATGCCGATGGCCGCCGGCACGGTCAGCGGCTCGAAACCGTTGCCCAGCTTGATGGGCGCCACCACCATGGCCGCGGCCAGGACAAATCCGATCAGCGTCCACACCGCGTACCAGGCCTTGGCGGCCTTGTGGCGGAACACCTCCAGCCCCTCGCAGGCCAACGCCGCCACCATCAGCGCCAGGGCCGGGAAGGCCGGCAGCACGTAGTGGGGCAGCTTGGTGGGGATCAGCTCGAACATGATCCAGGTGGGCACCGCCCAGGCCAGCAGCACGCGGAAGGCCAACCGGCCGCGTTGACCCCACAGCTTCGCCACCGCCGGCCACAGCAGCAGCGAGCCGGGCCAGAACAGCGCCGAGGCGAGCAGCAGGTACAGGCCGGGGAAGCCGCCGTGGCTTTCCTGGGCGCCCAGCAGCTTGGGCAGCAGGTCGCCCTTGACCGCCTCGCCGACGAAGGCGCCGCCGGTGGCCGAGGAAATGGCGACGAACCATGGTGCCGCAATGGCAGCCGTCACCGCTGTGCCCAGCAACGGTTTCAGGGACACGAACCAGCGGGCATTGCGGTCGGCGATCCACAGAGCGGCAACGGTCAGCAGGCTGATGACCGGGACCACCGGCCCCTTGACCAGGATGGCCGCACCCTGTGCCAGCCAGAATACCAGCGCCTCGCTGGTGCCCGGCGCCAGCAGGCGCTGGGCGGTCATGGGCTGATGGCTGCCGCCGCATCCACCACCACCGCCTTGCGTCTCGCGCGCCTTGGCCGAGACGTAGAAGCGGGCCAGGGTGCCTTGCGCCGCCACCACGCAAGCCAGCAGGATGGCGTCGCTTTTACCCTGATGCGCTTCCAGCACCAGCATCAGCGAGGCCGCCAGCATGACGCCGCCCAGCAGGGCGGGGCGCTCGCCCACCAGCGAGCGGCCGAAGGCGAAGGTCATCAGCACCGCCGCCCATGCCGCCAGCGCCGAGGGCAGGCGATAGGGCCACACCTGGGTGGACAAGGGGTGCGACAGCGCCTTTACCGCCGCCGCCTGCAGCCAGTAGGTGCCGGCCGGCTTTTTCGCCCGCATTTCCTGCTGGAACTGGATGCGGATGTAATCCCCGCTCTCCAGCATCTGGCGGGTGGCCTGGATGAAGCGCGATTCATCGCGGTCCATGGGCGGCATCGCCGCCAGTCCAGGCAGGAACAGGGCCAGGCACAGCAGGGACAGCGCGAGATAGGGGCGAAGGCCGCCGGTCAGTCGATGCACCACGGGATTCCTTTGGAAGCAGTCCTCTTCTACACCACGAAGGCCGCCGGCGATCAAGAGGAGAGGGCTGCCGAACGGCTGGGGCATTCCTATGTCCAAGGACAAAATTGTCCTGGGAGCGCGCCATGTCCGACATCGATCCCGTCCGCCGCTCATTGCTCGCCAGTTTAGCGGGCATTCCGCTGGCCACCATCCTGGCCGATCCGGTGCTGGCGCAAGCCGCGGCGGAGACCACCAAGACACAGAGCATCACCACCGAAGGCGGCCGTCCGGTCACCGCGGCGCTGGCAATGCCGGAAAAGAGCGCCGAGCGGCGCCCGGTCATCATGCTGGTGCACGAATGGTGGGGTCTCAACGACCAGATCAAGGCGGTGGCGGCGGATTTCGCCCGCCAGGGCTACATCGCGCTGGCGGTGGACCTGTTCCAAGGACGGGTGGTGACCCGCCCCGACGAGGCCAAGGCGCTGGTGGAGAAGGTCAAGGCCGACGAGGCGGCCGACACCCTGTCCTCCTGGGCCGCCTGGGCCAAGAATCATCCCAACGGCAATCGCAAGCTGGGCGTGGTGGGCTGGTGTTTCGGCGGCGGCTGGGCGCTCAACGCCGCCACCATCGCGCCGGTGGACGCCACCGTGGTGTATTACGGCCGCGTCAACCTGCCGGCCGACCAATTGGTGCGCCTGCAAGGCCCGGTGCTGGGCCATTTCGGCCGCAAGGACCAGTACATTACCCCCGACGTGGTCGAGGCGTTCGAGCGCGCCATGAAGCAGGCGGGCAAGCGTTATACGCTCTACTGGTACGATGCCGGTCACGCCTTCGCCAACC
>DATJKV010000173.1:0-6632 GCA_035491155.1 Magnetospirillum sp.
GAACGCCGCGGAGAGCGGGCGTTCGGGCGCGGCTGGGCGCTTCGGGCGGCACGCCCCGTCGACCCCAAGCTATGGCCTCGCCAGCGAGCCGGGCATTTATCCCGCCGGGCAGGGGACCACGGCGCCCGTTTCCTCCTCCACCATCCCCGGCGGCCCGCTGAGCGGCGAGGGGGTGTGATATGCCCGACATCAATATAACCGAGCGACCGTTGGGCAGTCTGTTCTCGGATCTGACCCAGGAGACTGCCAGCCTGTTCCGCAATGAGTTGCGGTTGGCCCGCGCCGAATTGACCAACAAGGCGCGCCAGGCCAGACGCGGCGCCGCCGAAGTCGCTGTTTCGGTGGTGTTCTTCCTGGTGGGGCTGGGCGTGTTGGCCGCCGCCGCCGTACTGGGGCTGGCGATCGTGGTGCAGCCGTGGCTGGCAGCGGTGATCGTCGGCGTGGTGGCGCTGATCATTGGTGGCGTGCTGCTGGCCGTGGGGCTGCGCAGCATGCGGGCCAACAGCCTGGCGCCCCGCCGCACCATGGGCACGCTGCGTGACAACACGCGCTGGGCCAGGGAGCAACTGCGATGAGCACCGAGGAGATCGAGGTCGAAATCGAGCGCACCCGTGGCGAGATGGCCGACATCCTGACCGCCATCGAGCGCAAGCTTTCACTCCAACAGATCATGGATCAGGCGGTGGACACCATGCGTGAATTCCTAAGTGACCGGTCCCGCATCGCCGATATGGTGCGCGAGAACCCCATTCCGCTGGCCTTGGTCGGCCTGGGCGTCGGCTGGATGGCCGTCTCCGCCGCCTCCGGGCGCAGTGCCGAGGCCCGCATGGGCTCGTACGAAAGCATGGAAGGCGTCGGCTCGGGCTGGGGAGGCGAAAGCGGCACCGCCGGCTACGGCAGCGCCGGGGCCGGGGCGGAATATGCCGGGGCGGGCGCCGCCGAGCGGCTGGAAGGCAGGAGCCATCAGGCGCGCGAGGCCATGCAGAACGCTGCCGAGCGTGCCCGGTCTCGCGTCAACCAGTGGAGTCACCAGGCGCGGGCCAGTGCCTATCAGGCCGCCGGGCGCACCCGGGACGCTTATCACGATCATCCTCTCACCATGGGCGCGGCAGCGTTGATGTTGGGGGCGGCGGTGGGCGCGCTGCTGCCGCGCAGCCGCGCCGAGTCTCAGTTGATCGGTGAAAAAGCCGGCACCCTTGCTCACCAGGCCCGCCAGGCCGGTTCGGAGCTGGTGGAGAAGGCCGGCCGGGTGGCCGAACGGGCGGTCCAGGCCGGCAAGGAGGAAGGTGAACGGGCCTTGCGCCAGGAATCCGGTTCTCCATCGAGCATGACCCACTGATGCCATGGCCGGCATTCTGCAAAGTCGCCATGGTCATGACCGGGGGCGCAGCGCCGACCGGCCGCAGGACATCCCTGCGGCCGGTTGGTGGGACATCGTCAAGCGGGTATGGGCCGACGTTAATCACGACGAGGTGTCGGTCATTTCCGCCGGCATCGCCTTCGACGAGTTCTTCGCCTTGTTCCCGGCGCTGGCCGCCGGCATTTCCCTCTACGGCCTGATCGCCGACCCCGGCCAGGTGGAGAAGCTGCTGGGCATTATGGGCGGCTTCATGCCCGGCGACGTCACCCAATTGGTGGGTGACCAACTGCACGGCCTGATCAGCGCGTCGGGCGGCGCGCTGGGGCTGTCGTTGTTCGTATCGCTGGCGATTGCTCTGTGGAAGGCGACCCAGGGTGTCAAAGGGATGATCGCCGGCCTCAACATCGTCTACGGCGAAGAGGAGAAGCGCGGTTTCGTTTCTCTCAACACCACCGCGCTGAGTCTGACTCTTGGCGCCATCATCTTCGGCCTGGTGGCGTTGACCCTGGTGGCGGCGGTGCCGCCCATCCTCGACCTGCTGCCGGTGGACGAGCTCATAAAATCCGTGCTGTCGGCGCTGCGCTGGCCGCTGCTGGCCGTGTTCGTGCTGATCGGTCTATCCGTCGTCTACCGTTTCGGACCATCGCGCGACCAGGCCCGTTGGCATTGGGTGACCTGGGGGGCGGCGGTGGCCACCATCGTGTGGCTGGTAGGGTCGGGGCTGTTTTCGCTGTATGCCTCGCGCTTCGCCAACTTCAATAAGACCTATGGGTCCATGGCGGCGGTGGCGGTGACCCTGTTGTGGTTCCAACTCACCAGCTTCGCCGCGTTGCTGGGAGCCCTGCTGGACGCCGAGATGGAGCACCAGACCGCCCGCGACACCACCACCGGCCCCGAGCGCCCCATGGGCCAGCGCGGTGCCCGCATGGCCGACACCCTGGGGCAGGGCGGCGACCGCAAATCCTGACGGATAGGTCCGTTTGCTCTGCCGCGCCTGCCCGGTGGCGGCGCCATAATGGAGCACGGACCCAATCCTTCGGGAGGCCGCCATGAGGTTGCACGTTCTGGCGCCGACAGCGTTTGTGCTTCTGGTTTCGGCCACCTCCGCCTGGGCGGGCGGGCGTTCGGCCAGCGAAACCTGCCTTGCCGCCGGCTACCACATGGGTGGGCCGGGTTTCGACGCGTGCCTGGCCCAGGCCAATGGCGCCGATCCGCTGGCGGCACTTCAGGGCGGCGAATTGAGTGCCCATGGTGACGGCAAGGCCCGGCGCGGGGGCGATCCGCTGTCCGGCATTATGCCGACCAAGACCGACATAATGGGCGCCCCCTTGCGGCTGCCGGCGCAGCGCGAGGAGCTGCCGGCCTCCTTCAACGCCGCTCCCTACTGGGGGAGTGCTCCTTCGGTGCCCTCCGCCCCCACGCCATCGCCGTCCCCGTTCCCCCCGCCCTCGAACAACTGGCCGACGCCGCCCACGGCGCCGACCCTGCCCACGCCGCCCACGCTGCCCTGGGGTATGGGCGGGCAGTGATTACCTACTGACTTTCGGCTATTGGCGGGCCTCGGACATTGGTCTAGGTTCTCAGGAGTATTGAGAGGACCTTTTGATGTCCGAAGCCCAGAGCCAGGCGCTTGATCGCGGCGTCCTGTTGCAGTTGCAGTTCACGCCCCTCTTCTCGGGGCTGTTGGAAGCCGATATCCGCGAACTGGTCGCCGGCGCCGAGTTGGTGACGGTGCCGCACGAGCATGTGCTGTACGAGCAGGGCCAGAAGGTTGAACACTTCTTCGTGGTTATGGACGGTCACGTCGAACTGTCCGTCGAAACCGAGGGCCGCCGCGCCGTGGTCGAGGTGGCCCGCAAGGGCATGGTCCTGGGTGACGCCGCCCTGTTCGGCGGCGGCCATTTCCTGATGAACGGGCGGGTGCTGACCGCGGCCACCGTGCTGGCGGTGCCGGCCACATCCTTCCTCGACAAGCTGGCATCTCGCTTCGACATCATCACCCACATGCTGTCGAGCTTGTCGTTCCGGCTGCGCATGCTGGTGCGCCAGATCGCCGAGTTGAAGCTGAAGACCACGGCTCAGCGGCTGGGCAGCTTCCTGTTGTCCATGGCCGAGGCCGAGGAGGGGCGGGTCGCCCTTCGCTTCCCCTACGACAAGCGTCTGGTGGCCGACGAACTGGGGATGAAGCCGGAAAGCCTGTCGCGCGCCCTGGCCAAGCTGGCCAAGGTCGGCGTCGATTCGCTGCCCGACAACAGCGTGGTTATCGCCGACATCGAGCGGCTGCGCGACTTCTGCGTCGAAGACGATCTGGGATAGGAATTATGGCAGGGCTGTCCGCCACCGATCTGCATGTTTGCGCCCAAGCGCCGCTGTTCGCGGCGCTGGCGCCCGACGACCTGGCCCAGTTGCTGGAGCACGCCCAGGCAATGTCCTATCCGGAGACCGGGCTGCTGTTCAGCCAGGGCGACGCCTCGGATCGTTTTTTCGTGGTGCTGGAAGGTCGCGTCAACCTGTTCGCGCTGACCGAGACCGGCGACCAGTCCATCATCGAGGTGTTCGATCCCATCACCACCTTTGCCGAAGCGGCCATGTTCTCGTCGGGCAAGTTCCCGCTGAACTGCGAGGTGGTGGCCGGCTCCCGGCTGGTGCACATTCCCGCCGGCCCGTTCCTCAAGCGCCTGTCAGAGAACCGCCAGTTGGCCTTCCACCTGATGTCGGGCCTGTCTCGCTGGCAGTTGCGCCTGATTCACGAGATTACCGAGCTGAAGATCAAATCGCCCGGCCAGCGCCTGGCCTCGTTCCTGCTGGCCCTGGCGCAAGGCCAGGAAGGCAGCGCCCAGGTCCGCCTGCCCATCACCAAGGCGGTACTGGCCAGCCGCATCGGCATCGCCCCGGAATCCCTGTCGCGTGCGCTGGGCCGCCTTAAGGCGGTGGGGGTGGAAAGTCACGGCCGCGAGGTGGTGCTGACCGACCTGGACGCCCTGCGCCGCCTGGTGCGCGAAGGCGGAGAGTAGCCGCGCTCCCTTGTCCAACGTCAAGGGCTTCTAATTTAAACCGTGGTGTCGTGTCGCAAACCAGGGAGTTTGCCATGGACGACCAGACGACGGATCGACGTGCCGGGCCGCCCGAGTGGCTGGCCGTGGCGCTGGACGCCCGGCCGGTTGACGTGCGGCCCATGCTGGCCGCCGGCGAAGATCCCTTGAGCGCCATCATGGAGGCCTCCGACGCCGTGGAATTCGGCGGTGTGCTGGTGGTCGACGCCCCGTTCAACCCGTCGCCGCTGCGCCGCATCCTGGCTGCGCGCGGCTTTTCTTCGTACGGCCGGCGGCTGGGTGACGGGCATTGGCGGGTGTTCTTCCGCCTGGACGGCGGCCAGGATTGGGAGCGTGACGCCGATGTGGATGTCGGCCCCGAGGGCGCCATGAGCTGGCAGGAGGAAGACGGCCTGCACATTGACGTGCGTAAGCTGCCGCCACCTCAGCCCATGCTTGCCATCCTGCGCCTGTTGGAGGCCGTGCCGGCGGGGCAGGGCGCGGTGGTGCATCACGAGCGGGTGCCGCAATACCTGCTGCCCGAGCTGGCCGAGCGCGGGTGGACGGTGGCGCGCATGAGCGAGGAATACGCCAACGTCCGGCTGTGGCTGGAGCGGCAGAGCTGATGCTGCCCGGCACCCTGATGATGGGGGCCAAGGACCGGCTGCTGCCCCCCTCGGTTCCCTACCGTTTCTTTGCCTCCGCCGTGGTGCTGCACGTGGCCGGCTGGGCTGCCCTGCTGGTTGGGGCGGATATTGCGCCGGGCTTCATGGGCGGCCTCGGCCCCGGTTTGGCCGGGTTGCACCTGATCACCTTGGGCGTCCTGGCCATGACCGCCATCGGTGCCGCCTTCCAATTGCTTCCCGTTGCCACCCGCCGCCAGATCGGTCCCGTCTGGGCCTGCCGGCTGACCTGGTGGCTGTACGCACCGGGTGTGGTGGTGCTGTGCCTGGGCATGGGCCTTCAGGCACCCTGGCTGATGCATGCCGGCGGCGGCCTGGTAGTGGCCGGGCTCGCCCTCTTCGGCATCCTGGTGGGGCGCAATCTGCATTCGGTTAGCGACCTGCCCGCCGTCACCGGCCATGCGTGGACCGCCCTTGCCGCCTTGGCCGGCCTAGCCGTCTTGGGGATCGTTCTGGTGGTCGATACCGGCGCGGGCTTTCTGGCCCGCCGCGGTGCCATCGCCGCCGCCCATGCGGTGCTTGCCGGCTACGGCTTCATGGGCAGCCTGGCTTTGGGCTTCTCCTACGTGCTGGTGCCCATGTTCGCTTTGACCCAGGGCGTGCCCGACGCGAAGGGCAAGCGCACCGCCCGCCTGGCTGCCGCCGCCCTGGCAATCGGGGCCGGTGGTGCTGCGATGGGCCAAGGACTAGTGGCGGCGGCGGGCGGCGTGCTTGGGCTAGTGGCCGCGGGCCTGCACCTGCGCGCCTTGCTGGATGTGCTGGAGACCCGCATGCGCAAGCGGCTGGAGCCGTTCTTCCGGCTGGTGCGCCTGGCCTGGGTGATGCTGCCGGCCAGCGTGGTCATGGGCCTCGTGCTGGCCCTGGGCGAGGTGCCTCAGGTCGCCGCGCCGTTGTGGGGGTGGCTGCTGGTGTTCGGTTGGCTGCTCACCTTTGTCACCGGCATCCTCCAGCGCATCATGCCCTTCCTCGCCTCCATGCATTCCGGCTCGCGCGGCGGCAAGCCGGTCTTGATGTCCAAGCTGGTGGCGGACAAGCCGCTGGCCATCCATGCCGGCCTGCACGCCTTGGCCTTGGCGCTGGGCGCCGCCGGGCTGCTGGCGCAATTCGCGCCGCTGGTCCAGGCCGCCGCCCTGGCCGGTTTGGCCGGCGCCGTCTCCTTCGCCGTTTTCGCTTTCCTGGTGCTTGCGCGCTGGCGCGCCCATGAAAGCGTTTCGCAATCCGCCCCCAGCTCTCCTGTCTTGAGGACCCCCTGATGTTGATGCAATCTCAGATCGGTGCCCTGCTGCACGAAGACCATATGGCCACCATCGAGACCCTCCAGGCGCTGGAGGAGTTCCTCGGTCGTAACCGCTCGGCTCCCAAGCCTGATGGCGAGGTGAGCGCCTTCCTGCTCCGCTTGGCCAAGACCTTGCGCGAGGAGGTGGAGAGCCATTTCGGCTTCGAAGAGGGGCATTTGTTCCCCGTTTTCACCCAGCGGGGCGAAACCGGCATCGTGATGATGCTGACCCACGAGCATCGCACCATCCTGCCGCTCGCGGTGCAGGTGGCCGAGTTGGC
>DATJKV010000174.1:0-3265 GCA_035491155.1 Magnetospirillum sp.
TCTTTTTTTGTCAAAGGGGCGTGGGTGCTGGTTCAGGTCCGTGCAGGACAACCGGCTCCTTATCTGGGAACACGTTTTGACGCGGTTGCTGATTTGAAACTTCAGGGGGCTGATCGGCTCGCTCTCCTCCGATAACGGGAACCGGGACCCGCCGCGGGCGTTCTTGCCCGCATGAAGCCGATGCTCGTGGCGGTCCTGTGCTGTGGCGGCTGGCTGGCCAATGCGTCGGTCGGCGACCGTCCGCATGAGTCCGCAGATTATTGGCGTCTGCTGCCCCATTATCAGGCGCAGGAAACCGATGCCGGCTGCTCGGTCGCCAGTGTGGCGGCGGCGGTGGGGGCCTTGAGCGCCAAGGCCCCCGACCAGCGGGCGCTTCGAGCCAGCGATACCGTTTGGGGCGAGCAGACCCGCGAAGGCGGGGAAGGGGTGAGCTTCGCCGAGTTGCTGGTCTATCTGCGCCGCAGCCTGGACCGTGCCGGCCTGGCCGATGCCCAGATGCAGGTGTTCGTTCCCCGGATTGGGGACGAGGCGGCGCTTGCGACCTTGCGCGCTTTGCTGGCCGCCAGCGCCGCCAATCCCGACGATGTGGTGCTGGTGTCCTTCGACCAGGGCTGGCTGCTGGGTGAGGCCAGCGTCGGCCATGTTTCACCGGTGGGCGACTACGATCCCGACAGCCACCGCGTGCTGGTGATGGATGTGGACCGCGAGCGCTTCGGTCCGGTGTGGATCCCCGATCGCGCCCTACTGGCCGCCATGAGGCGGGCCGATGACGACGACCCCGACGGGGTCATCGTCATCCGCCGCACCCGGATGGCTCTCAGGTAACCTGTCCCTCGGCGAGGATGCGCTCAAGCTCGGCCACGCCGGCCGGCAGGTCGATCTTGGCGCCGGCGGCGCGCAAGGACGATCCGAAGGCATGCAGGGTGCGGAAGACGTGGTGGGCGCGGCACTGCTCGCCCATCTGGCCGATACGCATGATGTCGAGGCCGAACGCGCCCGAGATCTCCACGCGATAGACCTGGCTCATGTGGTGGCGAACGGCGTCGCCCGAGACGCCGTCCGGCAACCTGATGCCCACTACCGAATTGAGGCGCGCGTTCTTGGGCACGAACAGTTCAAGCCCCATGGCTTCGACGCCGCCCTGCAGCGCCTGCGAGCTGATCTCGTGGCGGTGGAAGCGGGCGGGCAAGGTTTCGGTGCAGATCAGTCGCAGGGCCTCGTGGATGGCCATGATGCCCGACACCGGCGCGGTGTAATGGTACGACTTCAGGTTCCAGAAGCGGTCCGCCAGGCGGGCGTCCAGGCACCAGTGGGCCATGGGCGCGTTGCGGCTTTCGATGCGCTTCCAGGCCAGTTCCGAGAAGGCCAGCAGGGACACGCCGGGAATGGAGGACAGGCCCTTCTGGCCGCCGGTGATGACGGCGTCCACCCCCCACGAATCCATCTCCATGTCCATGGTGGACAGGGTGCACACCGCGTCCACCACCACCAGGCAGTCGTATTTGCGGCCGATGGCGGCGATTTCAGGCAGGTAGCGGTTCCACACGGTGTTGGAGGTCTCGCCCTGCACCAGGGTCAGCACCTTGGGGCACTCGCGCTTGATCGCCGCTTCCACCACGTCGGGTTCGGCGGTCTCGCAGCAATTCACGTCCATAACCACGACGTCGGCGCCGCAGCGGGTGGCCATCTCGGCCAGGCGGCGGCTGAAATAGCCGTTGCAGACCGACAGCACCTTGGTGCCCGGTTCCACCAGGTTGCAGATGGCCATCTCCATGGCGGCCGAGGCCGGGCCGGCGACGCCGAGCACGCGGGCCGATTGGGTCTGGAAGACGTAGCGCGCCATCTCCTTCACCTGCTCGATGACCCGGTTCATGGTCTCGCCCAGATGGTTGATGACGATGCCGTTGGCTTCGGCGACGCGGGCCGGGATGGGCACCGGGCCTGCGCCCATCATCAGCAGCGGCTCGTCCGGAAGGATGCGGTCCAGCGGCACGACGGCGGGCGGGCGATAGCGCATTTGTCTCGAAGTCCTAGAGGGATGGCGGGAGGCGAGATTCACAAAACCGTGCATGTGCTGTCAAGGGGCGCACCCGCCTTAGAGCGCGATAACATTAGGTCGGCGCAGGAAATGCGCCGACCTAATGCCTGAATCGCCCTCTAATTTGTTGAATAGAGGCGGATTCAGCTCACATGTCGAATCGCGAAGCCATTCGACATGTGAGCATCCGGCTCTATCGCCCTGCTTGTGTGTTTATTGGCCAGGACCAGGCCGCCAGGGAGCTCGCCGCCATGGAAGTCAACCGCAGCCTCGAGCATTTGATTCGCATCGATCTCGACGCCGTGCGCGCCTACACCCAGGCCATCGACAACGTGCCCAGCGAGGAGGTGCGCGACATGCTGTCGAGCTTCCGCGCCGACCACGAACGCCATGTGGAAGAGGTCTCGGCGGCGCTGCGCGAGCGGGGCGGCGAGCCGCCGCAGACCGCCCACCTGTCCGGTTTCGCGCTGGCCGGCTTTACCGGGGTGGTCTCGGGCATGGGGGTGGCCGGTGCCCTGATGGTCATGCAAAGCAATGAGGTGGTGACCAACCAGGCCTATGAATTGGCGCTGGGCCACGGCAACCTGACGCCCGAACTGCGCAGCCTGCTGGAGCGCAATCTGGGCGACGAGCAGCGCCACCTCTACGCCATCCGCCGCTGGCTGGAGCAGTCCTCCCCCGCCGGTGCGGTGATGAGCGGCTCGGCCACCGTGCAGGGGCTGGGTACCTCGCTGTGGATGAATGTCCTCCGCACCAACCCGGTCGCCACCGCCGTGGCCGCCACCGGCGCCGCCTTCCTGCTGGGCAACTATCTGCTGGGGCGGCGCGGTCACGGCCGCCACGGCGCGGAACATCGCCACTAAGGGCAGGAGGCGAGGGGCTTAATCGGGGCGAGGTTCACGTTCGATTTTACCCGGATGGCTGTGCCCGCCTTCCGCCTGCGTCCGTTCCTCCACCTCGGTGATGTCGCCCTCGCTGAACAGGTAGGTCTTCATCTGGCGGGCGAAGTCCGCGTTGTTGCGGCGCAGCCACTCCATCTCCATGCAGGCGTGTTCCATCTCCTCGCGCATGTTGTGCAGAAGGATCGCCTTCAATTGCGGGTCCTCGCAATCGTCGGCGCGCTGGCGGTACCAATCCACCGCCTCCAATTCCTCCATCAGCGAACGGATGCACTGGTGGAAGGTGATGGTCTCGCGCGACAGCTTGTCATACGGCGCATGCCAGGCC
>DATJKV010000175.1:0-10109 GCA_035491155.1 Magnetospirillum sp.
AGGAGTACTGCGCGCTCTTCAGCATGCTTCGCGAGCGCGTGCCCGGCGGCCGCGACGTGATCTGGAGCGCGCACTGCCACAACGACCTCGGGATGGCGGTCGCCAACTCGCTCGCCGCGGTGATGGCGGGCGCGCGCCAGGTCGAGTGCACCATCAACGGCCTGGGCGAGCGCGCCGGCAACGCGGCCATGGAAGAGATCATCATGGCCATGCGCACGCGGCCCGATCTGCTTCCTTTCAAGAACAACATCAAGACCGAGCACATCACCCGCACCTCGCGGCTGGTGTCGGCGGTCACCGGCTTCGTGGTCCAGCCCAACAAGGCTATCGTCGGCAAGAACGCCTTCGCCCATGAGTCGGGTATCCACCAGGACGGTGTCCTGAAGTGCGCCCAGACCTACGAGATCATGACCCCCGAATCGGTGGGTCTGAACCAGTCCAATCTGGTGATGGGCAAGCATTCGGGCCGCGCCGCCTTCAAGGACAAGCTCAAGCAGTTGGGCTACGAGCTGGGCGACAACGCCGTCGAGGACGCTTTCCTGCGGTTCAAAGACCTGGCCGACCGCAAAAAGGACATATTCGACGAAGATATCGTTGCCCTCATCGACGAAGCGGTCTATCGCGAGAATGACCGTGTCCGGTTCCGGGCGCTGGAGGTGTTGTGCGGCACCAAGCACAATCCGCCGAAGGCCGAGCTGGAACTGGACGTGGACGGTGTGAGCAAGACCATCAAGGCCACCGGCGACGGCCCGGTAGACGCAACGTTCAACGCCATCAAGGGCCTGGTCCCGCACGAGGCGCGGCTGCAGCTTTATCAGGTGCACGCGGTGACTCAAGGGACCGACGCCCAGGCCGAGGTGACTGTGCGCCTGGAGGAAGACGGCAAGACCGTCAACGGCCAGGGCGCCGACACCGACACCATGGTGGCATCGGCGCGGGCGTACGTGAACGCGCTGAACAAACTTTTGGTGAAGCGGCAAAAAACCGCGCCCGATGCGGTTTCGCCCTGATATAAGAGCGAACGCCGCTGATTATGGGACTGTACTGGCCGGTCGCGGGCACCCTGCCCCGCGTCGGCGCTAACGGCAACGCTGGCTATTCAAGCGAGGGATTATGTTTTCGAAACTGACGGGTTGGATGTCCGCGGACATGGCGATCGATCTCGGGACCGCCAACACGCTGGTCTATGTCAAGGGCCGCGGCATCGTCCTGAATGAGCCGTCAGTGGTGGCCATCGCCGAGGAAAAGGGCAAGAAGAAGGTCCTGGCCGTCGGCGACGAAGCCAAGATGATGCTGGGCCGCACCCCCGGCTACATCCAGGCCATCCGCCCGTTGCGTGACGGTGTCATCGCCGACTTCGAAGTCGCCGAGGAGATGATCAAGCACTTCATCCGCAAGGTGCACAACCGCCGCAGCTTCGCCAGCCCGCTGGTCATCGTCTGCGTGCCGTCGGGCTCGACCGCCGTCGAGCGCCGCGCCATCCAGGAATCGGCCGAAAGTGCCGGTGCCCGCCGTGTGTTCCTGATCGAAGAGCCTATGGCCGCCGCCATCGGTGCCGGCCTTCCGGTGACCGAGCCGACCGGTAGCATGGTCGTCGATATCGGTGGCGGTACGACCGAGGTGGCCGTGCTTTCGCTGGGCGGCATCGTCTATTCTCGCAGTGTGCGCGTGGGCGGCGACAAGATGGACGAGGCCATCATCGCCTACATCCGCCGCAACCATAACCTGCTGATCGGCGAAGGCTCGGCCGAGCGGATCAAGAAGGAAATCGGTTCGGCCTGCCCGCCCGAGGACGGCGAGGGCCGCACCATGGAGATCAAGGGCCGCGACCTGATGAACGGCGTGCCGAAGGAACTGATCGTGTCCGAGCGCCAGATCGCCGAGAGCCTGGCCGAGCCCGTGGGCGCCATCATCGAGGCGGTCAAGGTGGCGCTGGAGCACACCGCGCCGGAACTGGCCGCCGACATCGTCGACAAGGGCATCGTGCTGACCGGCGGCGGCGCGCTGCTGTCCAACCTGGACTACGTGCTGCGTCATGCCACCGGCCTGCCGGTCTCCATCGCCGACGACCCGCTGTCTTGCGTGGCGCTGGGCACCGGCCGTGCCCTTGAAGAGATGCCGAAGTTGAAGAACGTGCTGACCAGCATGTACTAGTTTTTGCATCCCTAGATGTAGTATGTTCGCGCGAGGCACGGCCGCCGTTTGCCGGCGGCCGACCCACTAGGTCTCGGAGGAACCCTCGTGAAGCAGTCCGGTGCGGTCGGACGTCTTGCCACGTTGCGGCTGCTGGCCCAGCGCTTTGCCTTCCTGTCCCTGATCGTCGGCGCGGTGGCGCTGATGATCGTCGGCAAGGCGGACATCCTGCTGATCGAGCGGACCCGCGCCCTGGTCGCCGACGGCTTGGCCCCCATCCTGGATGCCATGAGCCGCCCGGCCGCCACCATCGCCGACGTGGTCGAGAACGTGCGTGAACTGGCGGCCTTGCGCGCCGAGAATGCCCGCCTGAAGGCCGAGAACCAGCGCCTGCAGCACTGGCAGACGGTGGCGCGCCGGCTGGACGCCGAAAACGTGGTGCTGCACGAGCAGTTGAACGTCGTCCCCGACCCCGATCCCAGCTTCGTCACCGCCCGCATCATCGGCGACATGGGGTCCGCGTTCGGCCATTCCATGCTGCTGAACGCCGGCGCCCGCGACGGCGTGCGCAAGGGCCAGGCGGTGCTGGCGGGCGAGGCTCTGGTGGGCCATATCGCCGAGGTGGGTGAACGTTCGAGCCGCTTGCTGCTGCTGACCGACATCAACGCCAAGCTGCCGGTGATGGTGGAATCGTCGCGCGTGCGCGCCATCCTGTCGGGCGACAACAAGGACCGCCCCAAGCTGAACTACGTCACCGGCAACACCGCCATCGCCGTGGGCGAGCGGGTGGTGACCTCGGCCTCGGGCGCGGCCTTCCCGCCGGGTATCCCGATCGGCGTGGTGGCGTCCAACACCGAGGGCGTCATTCGCGTCGAACCCTTCGCCAAGCGACACGAGTTGGAATTCGTCGCCATCGCCGATTACGGCCTGGGCGGCATCCTGCCCTTCGAAAAGCCCCCGGTCCCCGAACGCCGCCGCCGCGGCACGCCCCAGCCGGAGTGACGGTAAGTTGATGAAATCTTCCATCTGGGTGCGCATGGACACCTGGGTGCGGCATCTGGTGCCGATCAGCGTCACCATCTTCCTGTTGTTGCTGACCGCCATTCCCACCCACATGCCGGGCTTCGCCGGAATCGCGCCGGTGCTGCCGATGATCGGCGTGTATTACTGGGCCATCTACCGGCCCGACCTGCTGCCGGCCTGGGCGGCGTTCCTGGTGGGCTTCCTGTACGACATTATTTCCGGCACCCCGCTGGGCGTTAACGCCCTGGTACTGCTTCTGGTGCAAGGTACGGCCGCATCGCAGCGCAAGTTCTTCCTGGGCAAGTCCTTCATGGTCGCCTGGTGGGCGTTCGGTCTGCTGGCGGCCGGGGCCATCGGCCTGTCGTGGATCCTGGTGGTGATCCTGACCGGCACCGTCCTGGACGCCTTGCCGGTGATCTTCGAGTACCTGCTGACCATGGGATTGTTCCCGGTGCTGACCTGGGCGCTGGCCCGCACGCAGATGGCGTTCCTGAAGGACGTGTGACCCCGTGTACCACGACAACGATCGCGCCAAAGTCTTCAACCGCCGTGCCGTGATGCTGGCGGGCGGTCAGGCTGCGCTGATCGGAACGCTGGCCGCGCGCATGTACTACCTGCAGGTTATCGAGGCCGACAAATATTCCATGCTGGCCGAGGATAATCGCGTCAGCATCCGCCTGTTGCCGCCGCCGCGCGGCCTGATTCTAGACCGCAACGGCATCGCCATGGCCGTCAACCAGCACAATTACCGCGTGCTGGTGGTGGCCGAGCAAACGCCATCGCTGTCCTATACCCTGGACGCGCTGGCCACCATCGTCACCCTGACCGACCACGACCGCGCCCGCATCGCCAAGGAAGCCAAGCGGCGTCGGTCCTTCGTGCCCATCACCGTGCGCGAGAACCTGTCGTGGGAAGAAGTGGCGCGCATCGAAGTCAATGCCCCCGATCTGCCGGGCGTGCTGATCGACGTGGGCCAAAGCCGCTATTACCCGCTGCAAAGCCTAGGAGCCCACATCCTGGGCTATGTCTCGGCGGTGTCCGAGAACGACCTCACCGGCGATCCGCTGGAGGAGCTTCCCGGCTTCCGCATCGGCAAGGGCGGCGTAGAGAAAATCTACGACATGGCGTTGCGCGGCAGGGGCGGCACCAGCTCGATGGAGGTGAACGCGGTCGGCCGCGTCATTCGCGAACTGGAGCGCAACGAGGGTGAGCCCGGCGTCGACCTGAGCCTGACGCTGGACATGCGCCTGCAGGAATATGCCGCCCAGCGCCTGGGCGACGAATCGGCGGCGGCCGTGGTGATGGACATCCATACCGGCGACGTGCTGGTGATGGCGTCGACGCCGTCCTTCGACCCCAACGCCTTCAACCGCGGCCTGACCCCCGAGGAATGGAAGGACTTGTCCACCAATCTGCGCTCGCCGTTGCAGAACAAGGCCATCGCCGGCACCTTCGCCCCGGGCTCGACCTTCAAGCTAGTCACCGCCATGGCGGCGTTGGAATCGGGCCTGGTCACACCAGACCAGCGGGTGTTCTGCCCGGGCCACATGCAGTTGGGCAACATCCGCTTCCACTGCTGGAAGAAAGGCGGCCACGGTTCGCAGGACCTGGTGGGCGGCCTGAAGAATTCCTGCGACGTCTATTTCTACGAGATCGCCCGGCGCATCGGCATCGACAAGATCGCCGAGGTGGCGCGCCGCTTCGGCCTGGGCGCTCCCACCAACGTCGACCTGCCCAACGAGCGAGGCGGCCTGATTCCCGACCGCAACTGGAAACGCAAGGCGCTGGAGCAGCCCTGGCACCCCGGCGAGACGTTGGTGAACGGCATCGGCCAGGGCTATGTGCTGGCCACACCCTTGCAGTTGGCCACCATGACCGCCCGCATCGCCAATGGCGGCTTCGCCGTTGTGCCGCATGTCGCCCGCGACCTGATCTCCGACAAGAACGCCCAGCCCCGCACGACACCCAACTGGCCATCCTGCGGCATGGCGCAGAAGCACATCACCTGGGTGCGCAAAGGCATGTTCGCCGTATCCAACGAACCGGGCGGCACCGCTTACAGGGCGCGCATCGACATCGAGGGCATGTGGTTGTCGGGCAAAACCGGCTCGGCCCAGGTGCGCCGCATCACCATGCGCGAGCGCGAAAGCGGCGTGAAGAAGAACGACGAGCTGCCGTGGAAGGAGCGTGACCACGCCCTGTTCGTGGCCTACGCGCCCGAAGACAATCCCCGCTGGTCCATCGCCGTGGTGGTGGAACACGGCGGCGGCGGTTCGGCGGTGGCGGCGCCCATCGCCCGCGATATCATGATCGAAGTGCAGAAGCGCGAGCGGGCCCGCATGGCCGGCAGCGAGGGAGGACCCGGCTGATGATCCGTCCCACCCCCCGGCTGTCCGCACGCCTCAACCGCACCGAAATGGGCTGGCGCGACAAGATTTGGCAGATCAACTGGTCGCTGATCGCCGTGCTGTCGGCCATCGCCTGCGTCGGCTTCCTGACCCTTTACTCCGCCGCCCAGGGCTCGCTGGAGCCATGGGCGCTGAAATCCATGATCCGCTTCGTCATGGGCATCGGCATCATGATCGCGGTGGCGATGGTGGACCTGCGCTTCTGGATGCGCCACGCCTACGCGCTGTACCTCATCTCCACGGTGCTGCTGGTGGCGGTGGACATCAAGGGCACGGTCGGCATGGGCG
Organism: Magnetospirillum sp.; assembly: GCA_035491155.1. Lineage (GTDB taxonomy): Bacteria > Pseudomonadota > Alphaproteobacteria > Rhodospirillales > Magnetospirillaceae > Magnetospirillum. The sequence continues at coordinate 5,853 of DATJKV010000175.1, forward strand.
CCCAACGCTGGATCGACCTGGGCTTCATCCAGCTGCAGCCCTCCGAGATCATGAAGATCGCCATCATCCTGACGCTGGCGCGCTATTTCCACGGCGCCACCTATCAGGACGTGGGCCGCCCGCTGTTCCTGATACCGCCGCTGCTGATGGTGCTGGCCCCCATCGGACTGGTGATGAAGCAGCCCGACCTGGGCACCGCCATGATGCTGCTGATGACCGCGGGCGCCATGTTCTTCATGGCCGGCGTCCGGCTGTGGAAGTTCGGCCTGCTGATCGCCGGCGGACTGGGCGCCGTCCCGGTGGCGTGGCAATTCCTGCGCGACTACCAGAAGAAACGCGTCCTCATCTTCATGGATCCCGGCCAGGACCCGCTGGGCGCCGGCTATCACATCACCCAATCCAAGATCGCGCTCGGCTCGGGCGGCATCTTCGGCAAGGGTTACATGATGGGCACCCAGTCCCGCCTGAACTTCCTGCCCGAGAAGCAGACCGATTTCATCTTCACCATGTTCGCCGAGGAATGGGGCCTGATGGGCGGCCTGTTCCTGCTCGGCCTGTACGCTTTGCTGACCGCCTTCGGCTACGCCATTGCGCTGCGGTGCCGCTCGCAGTTCGGCCGCCTGACGGCGCTGGGCATGACCACCACCTTCTTCCTGTACTTCTTCATCAACACCGCCATGGTGATGGGCCTGGTCCCCGTGGTGGGCGTGCCGCTGCCGCTGATCTCCTACGGCGGCACCGCCATGCTGTCTCTGCTGTTCGGTTGGGGACTGGTGATGAGCGCCTACATCCACCGCGACCTGCCCATCGGCCGCCGTGGCGCCCACGACGACTGAGGCCTTTAAAGCCGTGATGGCCTGGAATCGCATCGTCCGTCAGAATTGACGCGTGCTCTAAAAGCACCGAGCCCTCTCGCTGCTTAGCGAGCGGGCTCGGCAGGAGGCCGCGAGGGGGAGTACGGCCTCTCTCGTTCAGATGTGGTAAGCCGAATCCCCGGAACAAGTTCCCCCGCCCCTTGCGCGGGCGCCTAAACCATCAGACGTCGCGTTCGGGATCGATGTCGTGGGCGCGACGGCCGTACTTGTCCAGGAACGACGGCCCGCAGGCTATCTCGACATGCCCGCGATGATGCTGTTGTGGGTGATGCATGAAATGCTGCTGCATTTCGTACACATGAGCCCAGTACTGGAAAACGTGCTGGGCCGAGGACGCCCAAGCCTCCAACCAGGCCGTTTGCAGATCATTGAAGCCTTTGTACGGATTGGTCATAACACCCCTCCCTACAATTTCCTCCACATGATAGCAGGAACGGCGGCGCCCCGCCATGGGAGCGCAGGACGATAAAGGGGGTATGTCAGACGGACGCGGCGGCGGCGCGATCGGGCTGGATGGACAGGATCTTGGCGAAGCCCGATACGTCGAACACTTCGCGGATATGGGGCTTCATGCCGCACAGGGCAAACTTGCGCGGGGCGCGGGTCATCTTGGCGCCCACCAGCACCACACGCAGGCCGGCGCTGGAGATGTAGTCCAGTTCGGAGAAATCCAGGATGATGCGCGGCGCGCCCTGATTGACCGCCTGCAGGACCTTGGCTTCGAAGGCCTTGGCGGTGGAGCTGTCCACTCGGGCCACCGGCACCAGCACGGTGGCTTCACCGAAGGTCTCTTCCTTGATTTCCATGTCCCTCACAGCTCCTCTAGCCCTGCGCCACGCTACGCACAGCGTTTAAATACATAAACTTCACACGTTCTTCCATAAGGTGACCACATTGGATTCGCCATCTCGGCGATATTCCGTACGGTCCATGAACTCCTTGACCAGGAACACCCCCAATCCGCCAATAGGCCGGTCGTCCACGTCGGCATCCAAATCGGGCTCGGGAGCCTCGACGAACGGATCGTATTCCCTGGCATTATCGGTGATGCGGCACATCAGGGTGCCATTCTCCAACTCGAACAGCACATGAATTTCATGATGCAGGTCGTCTTCATAGCCGTAGGAAACGATGTTGGTGATCAGCTCGTCCAGGCACAGGTTGAGGTTGAAGCTGATGCGTTCGGGCAGGCTGTTCTTCCTAACAAATTCTTCCACCAGGGCCGCCAGGCGGCCCAGTTCATCCAAGTCGTTGGCGATGGTGACGTCAAGACGGGTGTCGGACACGACGACCTCGGGCTCGGCGGAAACGGTTTCAATGATAGGCGCCGGTTCGGTTAGGGATTCGGCACCCTCCACCAGTTGAACAGCAGATCCGTCCTGAGGTGGCGCCGGAGAGCGCTTGACCGGGCCCAACCGGATGACGAGAGGCCGTGACTCAGGCGCGGCAGCGGCCGGCGCAGGAGACCGAAGCGATTCGGCGGCCACGGGCTGGGCCATCGCCGGCTCTGGCGCCTCAAGCGCGACGAGCACGCTCATTTCAACCGGCTCCGGCGCCGGTTTGAAACCGGTGAGATGGAGGCGGCGCTGCGGTTCATGGTCTTCGCCCGCCTCGGCCGTCTGGTCGAAGCGCAAGGTCAGCATGGTGATGTCGTCGAACTGGGGCGCCTCGCCCACGAAGGTGGACACCGCCTGCTCTACGCTGGTGATCACCTCGGCCGGCTCTTGGCCCAGCAGGGTGCCGACATGGTCGATGAGCCGGTATTCCTCGTACAGCGCCTCGCCGACGTCCTGGGCTTCGGTGACGCCGTCGGTGTACAGCACCACCATGTCGCCCGGCGCCAACTGGAAGCTGCCGGTTTCGTAATCCAGGTCCTCCATGACACCCAGCGCCACGCCGGAGACGTCGCGGATGGCGTCCACCGTGCCATCCTGGCGCAGGATCAGCGGCGGCGGGTGGCCGGCGTTGCAGAACGCCACCTCACCGGTGCGCACGTCCAACACGGCGTAGAAGCAGGTGGCGAACAGCGTCTGCGGATTGTCGGCGGCCAGCATGGTGTTGACGAAGGCCAGACACTCGCCCGGGGTGGACGACAACGGCGCCACCGCCTTGATCAGCGAGCGGGTGATGGCGATGAACATGGCGGCCGGCACGCCCTTGCCCGAGGCGTCGCCGATGACGAAGCCCAGGTGGTTGCGGTCGATCAGGAAGAAATCGTAGAAGTCGCCGCCCACCTCCTTGGCAGGAACCATAGAGGCGTGAATCTGGAACTCGGTGCGGTCCGGGAAGGGCGGGAACACCTGCGGCAGCGACGACAATTGCAGCTCGCGGGCGAAGTCCAGTTCCTGGCGGAGCACCGCCAGTTGGTCGCGGGTGCGCAAGGCCTCGCGCAGGACTTCCACGTCGCGGGTGCGTTCAGCGATGAGTGACTGCAAGCTTTCATGCTGCTCGCGGATGCGGTCGGACATGGTCTGGAAGGCGACGCCCAACACCTCCAACTCACCCTTGCCCTTGCCGTCCTTGTCCTCGGGCTGGGCGGCCATGGCCTCGATTTGCTTGAGGTCGGCCAGCACGGCGGCGCGAGCCTCCTCGGCCAGCATGTCCGACAAGCCCTTCATCTGTATGCGGATGAACAGTTCCTGGCGCCGCCGCGCGCGCTCGCGCCGCTGCTGCATTAGCTCCAGCTTGACTGCGTTCTCGCGAAACACGCCGACGGTGCCGGCGATACGGCCAATCTCGTCCTTTTCGTTGCCCACCTCCAGCGTCACCGAGGTATCGCCGCGCGACAGCGCGTTCAGCACCGCGATGGCCTCGTTGAGGGGATTGAATGAGCGCCGCAGGTACAGGGTGAACAGGCCCAGCACCAGCACCAGGAAGGCGATGACCGAGGCCATGGACACCTTGCGGATCTGGTTCTGGCGGCTCTGGGTGGCGGTGAAGTCGCGCGCGGTCACCAGGGCGCCGATGACGCGCCCGACGCCGTCGTGCAGCGGCAGCACCACCATGGAATAGAAGCGCCCATCTTCCTCGCGGGTCTCCAGCCGGCTCTTGCGGGCGGAAATCTTGCCGTTGAATATCTGCCACAGGGAATCGTCGGTGCCCACCGCCATCTTGCCGGTGTGATCCAGCAGGAAGATATCCGAGCCGGTGGACGCCTTGAACTCCTTCAGCGGCGGCCGCAGATCAGCCGCGAGCACGGCGATGCCGACCACATCCTTCTCACCTTCCAGCGGGAAGGCCAAAGTGGCGGTGAAACTGCGGTTGGCGTCCTGGATGAGGCCCCGCACGGGACGGTGGCTCTCGACGATGCTGCGCACCGTGGCGGCGTCGACGGTGGCGGAATCCAGCAGCGAGCGCGACGAGTAGAGCAGTTGGCCGTCCT
>DATJKV010000176.1:0-4287 GCA_035491155.1 Magnetospirillum sp.
CTAGCCAAAAGCGCCCCGACCCCACCCAGGCGGGTGCCGGCATCCAACCCTTGTCCTTGGGAATGGGCTGAGGTGTCACCGTCCGTACCCTCCCATCGGTGCTGCCGCTAGGCAAATGGGGCAAGGAAGGCACAGGGACAAGGGAGGGGCCTACCTCAGGCCACCCCGTCAAGGACGAGCGCGTGATTTTCCGGACCGATCACTTGCACCGGATGCTCGGACATCATCCCGGCGGGAGAGCATCCGAGGAGCAGGGCGATCAACGCCAGCACTCCGATTTTCTTCATAATCGCCCTCCGTGGATATGGAAGGGCAGTTTAGGTCTTTCCCGACCGCTGCGGCGGCGTGCATCGGACCTACCCCGGTCGGGAAAGAGCGGACGGAGGAGGTATAAAAAAAGGGGCCCCGAAGGGCCCCTTTTGACTTGAGCGACCGGCCACTCAGCCTTCCTTCTTCGGCTTGGGCAGGTCGGGCTTGATGTGCAGTTCCTTCCAGCGCGAGGCATCCACCTCGGCGGGCGCCCCCATCAGCAGGTCCTGGGCCTGCTGGTTCATGGGGAACAGGATGACCTCGCGGATGTTGGGCTGGTCGGCCAGCAGCATGACGATGCGGTCCACGCCCGGAGCCGAGCCACCGTGCGGCGGGGCGCCGTAGCGGAAGGCGTTGAGCATGCCGCCGAACTTCTCTTCCACCACCTCGGGACCATAGCCGGCGATGCCGAAGGCCTTGATCATGATGTCGGCGCGGTGGTTACGGATGGCGCCCGAGGACAGCTCGACGCCGTTGCAGACGATGTCGTACTGGTAGGCCTTGATGGTCAGCGGGTCCTGGGTCTCCAGCGCCTCCATGCCACCCTGGGGCATGGAGAACGGATTGTGGCTGAAATCGACCTGGTTGGTCTCCTCGTTCAGCTCGTACATGGGGAAATCCACGGTCCAGCAGAACTTGAAGACGTCCTTTTCCAGCAGGTCCAGCTCGTTGCCGATCTTGGTGCGCACCAGGCCGGCGAACTTGGCGGCGGGCAGCTCCTTGTCGCAGGCGAAGAACACGGCGTCGCCGTCCTTCAGGCCGGCGGCCTCCTTGATGGCGGCGACGCGGTCGGCTTCCAGATTCTTGGCGATGGGGCCCTTGGGACCATCGGCGGCGAACTGGATATAGCCCAAGCCGCCGGCGCCGTTCTCACGCGCCCATTCGTTCAGCTTGTCGAACCACGAACGCGGCTGATTGGCCGCACCCGGCGCGGGGATGGCGCGCACCACGGCGCCCTTGTCCACCAGCTTGGCGAACAGGCCGAAGCCCGAGCCGCGGAACGGCTCGGTGACGTCGGCGATGACGATGGGATTGCGCAGGTCGGGCTTGTCCGAGCCGTACTTCAGCATGGACTCGGCGTAAGCGATGCGCGGGAACGGGGCCGGAGTGACCTTACGGCCACCGCCGAATTCCTTGAACACGCCTTCCAGCACCGGCTCGATGGCGGCGAACACGTCGTCCTGGGTGACGTAGCTCATCTCGAAATCGAGCTGGTAGAACTCGCCCGGCGACCGGTCGGCGCGGCCCGCTTCGTCACGGAAGCAGGGAGCGATCTGGAAGTACTTGTCGAAGCCGGCCACCATCAGCAGCTGCTTGAACTGCTGCGGCGCCTGGGGCAGCGCGTAGAACTTGCCGGGGTGCAGGCGGGCCGGCACCAGGTAGTCGCGGGCGCCCTCAGGGGAAGAGGCGGTCAGGATCGGGGTCTGGAACTCGGTGAAGCCCTGATTGATCATGCCGTTGCGCAGATAGGTGATGACCTTCGAGCGCAGCATCATGTTGGCGTGCACGTCCTCGCGGCGCAGGTCGAGGAAGCGGTACTTGAGGCGCATGTCCTCGGGGTATTCCTGGTCGCCCGCCACCTGGATGGGCAGCACGTCGGCGATAGACTGGATCTCGATCTCGGCGACCTGGACCTCGATCTCACCGGTGGCGAGCTTGGAATTCACCGTGTCGGCCGAGCGCTTCACCACCTTGCCGGTGACGGTGATGACGGATTCGGGCCGCGCCTTTTCCAGGGTCTGGAACACCGGGCTGGAGACGTCGATCACGCACTGGGTCAGGCCGTAATGGTCGCGCAGGTCGACGAACAGCAGGTTGCCGTGATCGCGCTTGCGATGGACCCAGCCGGAGAGGCGCGCGGTGATGCCGGCGTCCTCGATCCGAAGCTGGCCGCAGGTGTGGGTACGGTAAGCGTGCATGAAAGCCATCTCCGCTGGCGCATTCGCCCCTGGGGGCGAGAAGAATCGGAAACGGGGAAAAAGGCACATGGGGGCCGATTCGTCAAGGCCGGCAATGGTTGGACGGCCGGAACCGGGGTTCAGGCCACCGTGTTGGCCCGAACATGACCACCACCGTCAAGATCAACGGCACCAGCGGCGCTGATACCTTGAACGGCACCGCTGCCAGCGACCTGATCTATGGCTACGATCCGGCCAGCGCCGACGCCGCCCCCATCCGCGCCGACCTGATAGCCAGCGGCCTGTCCACCCCGCTGGCAGCCACCGCGCCAGCGGGCGACCTGACCCATCTGTTCGTCGCCGAGCAGGGAGGTCGCATCGAGGCCATTGACCTGACCACCAACCAGATCGAAGCGCACCCGTTTCTCGACCTGTCGAGCGAAGTCAGAGCGGCGGGCGAAGGCGGCCTGACCGGATTAGCATTCGACCCCGGCTACGCCACCAACGGCCTGTTCTACGTCACCATGACTAATCAGGCCGGCAACATCGAATTGCGCGCCTTTCACGCCACGCCGGGCGCGCTGCAGGCGGACCCCACATCGTCACACACCCTAATGACCGTCGATCATCCCGAATTCACCAATCATTACGGCGGCTGGCTGGGCTTCGGCCCCGACGGCATGCTCTATGTGGGCCTGGGCGACGGCGGCGGGGCGGGCGATCCGTTCGGCAACGCCCAGAATGCAGACTCGCTGCTGGGCAAGATTTTGCGCATCGACGTCAGCCACGACGGGTTCCCGCTCGACCCCAGCCGCGACTACGCCATCCCGCCCGACAATCCGTTCGTCAATGGCCCCGGCGCCGGCGAAGTGTGGGCGCTGGGCCTGCGCAATCCCTGGCGCGCCAGCTTCGACGTGGATGGCCAGCTGTATATCGGCGACGTCGGGCAGGACCGCTTCGAAGAAGTGGATCTGGGCCGCGCCGGCGGCAATTACGGCTGGAACCTGTTCGAGGGCAACGCCCCGTTCGCGGCCCCAGCGGGCACGCCCAACACCTTCGTCGCGCCCATCTTTGTCTACGACCACAGCCTGGGCGACGCCATCATCGGCGGCGAGGTCTATCGCGGCCCGGCAGAGGGGCTGCAAGGCGCCTATTTTTTCTCCGACAACGGTTCAGGGCGCCTGTGGACGCTGCGGCCTAGCGACGGCGGCTTTTCCGCCACCGACCGGACCGGGCAGCTGCAATATTCCTCCACCGCCCGACTGGAGCACCCCACTTCGTTCGGCAACGACGGTAATGGCAATCTCTACGTCACCGACCAGGACGGCGACGTCTTCCGCCTGACGCCGCAGGGCCGGCCCGTCGACGGCGCCGACACCATCAACGGCGGCCCGGGCGACGACATCCTTTTCGGCGGGCCGGGCAACGATGTGATTACCGGCGGCGCCGGCAATGACCGGCTGATGGGCCAGAGCGGCAACGACACGCTGAACGGCGGCCCCGGCACCGACAGCCTTACCGGCGGCCCTGGTGCCGACCGCTTCGTCGTCACCTCGGGACACGAGACCATCACGGATTTCACTCCGGGAACCGACGTATTACAGACGCGCTTCGGCGCCTCAGCGATCCAGCTTGCCCACCAGTCCGGCCCCGACGTTGTGTTGGATTTGGGGGAAGACGTTCAGGCCACACTGAAGAACATCGCCCTAAGCGACCTGCATTCCGGCGACTTCGTGCTCGGATAAGGGGCCTTCGCCCCTCCCCCGGCCTTGCCCTACCAACGGCTTGGGTGTATCACTCGGTGTCATGCCGATGATCGCCGACTCCCAGGAACTGGCCGCCTTCTGCGCGCGGCTGTCCTCCGCCCCGTACATCACCGTCGATACCGAGTTCATGCGGGAGAAGACGTACTTCCCGCAATTGTGCTTGGTACAATTGGCCGGCCCCGACGAGGCGCGCGCCGTCGATCCGCTGGCTCCCGGCATGGATCTGGCCCCGCTGTTCGAGCTGCTGGCCAATCCCAAGGTGCTGAAGGTGTTCCACGCCGCCCGCCAGGACATCGAAATCTTCCTGCATCTGT
>DATJKV010000177.1:0-3976 GCA_035491155.1 Magnetospirillum sp.
TGGACGGTCATCACCAGATGATCATCGACTGCCTCAACCGCTTGCACCCGCTGCTGGGTGTGGCGGGCAGCGAGCAGGACGTGCTGGCGGTCATGGCCACGCTGGAGGACTTCGTGCTGGTCCATTTCAGCGAGGAGGAGCAAAGCCTGAAGCGTGCCGGCTACCCCGACTGGCGCGCCCACAAGGAGCTGCATGACCAGATGTACGATGTGGTGTTCTCACTGAAGTCCGACGTGGAGCGCGGCAACGTTGTGGATGCCCAGCGCCTGTTCGACCTGATTTACAACTGGCTGATCCAGCACATCCTGGGCGAGGACAAGAAGTACGTGCCTTATCTGGCCAACCCCACCGGTGAAGTGGGCGTGTGGCACCGGTCCAACGGGCGCGAGTACTAGTTAGCCTCGACGCTCCAGCAGCGCGGTTTCCTCGTTGGTGAACACGCGCGAACGGGTGAGGAAGCGCACCCCCTCGGGAGCCTCCAGCGAGAAGCTGGCGCCGCGTCCTTCGACCACGTCGATGATGAGCTGGGTGTGGGCCCAGTACTGGAACTGCTGGCCACCGATGTAGAACGGGCATTCGCCAATGTGACCCAGCAGCACGTCATGCTCGCCCACGCGGAACTCGTCCTGGCGGAAACACATGGGCGCACTGCCGTCGCAGCAGCCGCCCGACTGGTGGAACAGCAAGGCGCCGTAGCGCTGGCGCAAGGATTTGATTAGCCGCTCGGCGGCCTCGGTGCACAAGACCCGGGGAACCGGGGTGGGAACGATCACCGGCATAGCCGTCCTCCTGACAAGAAAATGGCCGGAAGGGCCTGTTCGGCACCTTCCGGCCTGCCCGCGGCAACAAGGGGGGGAGGGTCGCCGGGGTTAGAAGAAGCCCAGCGCCTTGGCGCTGTAGCTGACCAGCAGGTTCTTGGTCTGCTGGTAGTGGTCCAGCATCATGCGATGGGTCTCGCGGCCGATACCCGATTGCTTGTAACCGCCGAACGCCGCGTGGGCCGGGTAGAGGTGGTAGCAATTGGTCCACACACGGCCGGCCTGGATCTCGCGGCCCATGCGGAAGGCGGTGTTGCCGTCGCGGCTCCACACGCCGGCACCCAGGCCGTAGAGGCTGTCATTGGCGATGTGCAGCGCCTCTTCCATGGTGCTGAACTTGGTCACCGAGACCACGGGCCCGAAAATTTCCTCCTGGAACACGCGCATCTTGTTGTCGCCCACGAACACGGTGGGGTCGACATAGAAGCCGCCGTCCAGGTCGCCGCCCAGTTTGGCCGCCTTGCCGCCGGTCATGCACTTGGCCCCTTCGCGGTGGCCGATGTCGATGTAGGACAGGATCTTTTCCAACTGGTCCAGGCTGGCTTGAGCGCCGATCATGGTGCTGGGATCCAGCGGATTGCCCTGCTTGATCTTCTTCACCCGGGCCACCGCCTTGTCCATGAACTCGTCGAAGATGGATTCGTGGACCAGGGCGCGCGACGGGCAGGTGCACACCTCGCCCTGGTTCAGGGCGAACATGGCGAAGCCTTCCAGCGCCTTGTCGGCGAAGTCATCGTCGGCGGCGAACACGTCGGGGAAGAAGATGTTGGGCGACTTGCCGCCCAGCTCCAACGTCACCGGGATGATGTTCTCGGAGGCGTACTGCATGATCAGCCGGCCGGTGGAAGTCTCGCCGGTGAAGGCGATCTTGGCGATGCGGGGGCTGGAGGCCAGCGGCTTACCCGCTTCGACGCCGAAGCCGTTGACCACGTTCAGCACGCCCGGCGGCAGCAGGTCACCGATCAGGTCCATCAGCACCATGATGCCCATGGGGGTCTGCTCGGCCGGCTTCAGCACGACGCAATTGCCCGCCGCCAAGGCGGGGGCCAGCTTCCAGGCGGCCATCAGGATGGGGAAGTTCCACGGGATGATCTGGCCGACCACGCCCAGCGGCTCATGGAAGTGATAGGCCACGGTGGTCTCGTCGACCTCGCCCAGGGTGCCTTCCTGGGCGCGGATGCAGCCGGCGAAATAGCGGAAATGGTCGATGGCCAGCGGGATGTCGGCGGCCATGGTCTCGCGGATGGGCTTGCCGTTGTCCAGGGTCTCGGCCAGCGCCAGGGCGTTGAGGTGCTGCTCCATGCGGTCGGCGATGCGGTTCAGGATCAGCGCACGCTCGGCCACCGACTTGCGGCCCCAGCCGCTCTTGGCCTTGTGGGCGGCGTCAAGCGCCAGCTCGATATCCTCGGCGCTGGAGCGCGCCACTTCGCAGACGGGCTGGCCGGTGATGGGGGTGATGTTGGTGAAATAGGCCCCCTTGACCGGCGGCACCCACTCGCCACCGATGAAATTGTCGTAGCGGGAGCGGAACGCGATCTGCGATTTCAGCTTTTCCAGGCTCTGGGTGATCATGGCGTTTCCTCGAACGGTGGGGATCGTTTTGCCGTCCCTCTGGCCATGGCCGGGGAGGTTGCCAAAGATCATCGCCACACGCGGGGGGCCGGCGAAATTCGACTTTAGTACAACGGACCGCTGAAAGAGGCTGGCAGGGCCGGGGGCTATGCTAGAGTCGGGGCACTGAGGTTAGAGGACGCCATGACCGCAGACGCCCCAGCCGGATATGTGCTTATCGCCGACGACCACCCCCTGTTCCGTGACGCCCTGCGGCAGGTGGTTCAGGCCACGCTCCCCGACCATGCCATCAGCGAGGCCCACACCTTCGACGGAGCCCTGGCGGCGGCCGAGGGCGATCAACTGGACCTGATCCTGCTCGACATCAACATGCCGGGCATGAACGGCTTCGCCGGCCTGATCTCGTTGCGCAATCACGTTCCGGCCACTCCGGTGGTGGTGGTGTCCGCCGACGAGGCGCGCGACACCATCTCGCAGGCCATGACCCTGGGGGCGTCGGGCTTCATTCCCAAGTCGCTGGAGCGCGAGCAGATGATCGCCGCGGTGCGGATGGTGATGAACGGTGAGGTGTTCGTGCCGGCGCAGGGCTCGGAACCGCTGCCGTCGAGCTCGGCCGAGGCCCGTTTCCGCGAGGGCTACGAGGCGCTGACGGCGCAGCAGCGCAAGGTGTTGGAGATGCTGGTGGCCGGCAAGTCCAACAAGGTCATCGCCTACGAGTTGGACATCACCGAAAGCACGGTGAAGGCCCACGTCACCGCCATCCTGCGCAAGCTGCGCGTCCACAGCAGAACGCAGGCGGTGCTGAACGCCAGCCGCATGCTGCCGGCGCTCAGGGGCATGTCGGCCTAAGCAGACCGTGAGCTCAGCAGGTGGGCCACCAGGCTGCGCAGCTTGCCGCGCCGCACCGGCTTGTTCAGCACGTGGCACTCGGCCGCCTGGGCGCAGGCCTGAAGCTGGTCCGAATAATCGGCGGTGATGATGACGGCCGGCACGGTGGTGCCGGCGGCGGCGCGCAAGGAGGCGATGGCGTCCAGGCCCACCTCGCCGTCGTCCAGGTGGTAGTCGGCCAGGATCAGGTCGGGGGCGGCACCGGCCAGCGCCCGGTGGGCTTCGGCGGCGGAGCGGGCGGTAATGGCGCGGCAGCCCCAGGTCTCGATCAGGGTTTTCATGCCGGCCAGGATATCGCGGTCATTCTCGACGATGATCACGCGGGCGCCGTCCAGCCGCGCCACCGCCGCTGGCGGGGTGTCGGGGGGGGCGGGCAGTTCGGGCGCCGGGGTGTCAACCATGGGCAGGCGCAGACCGAATAGGCTGCCCCGGCCCGGCGTGGAGTGCACTTCCAGCGGGTGGTCCAGCACACGGGCGATGCGGCGCACAATGGCTAGGCCCAAGCCCATGCCGCGCTCGCCCTCTTCCTTGGGGTGCAGGCGGCGGAATTCCTCGAAGATTTCGTCTAGCTTGTCGGCCGGGATGCCGGTACCGGTGTCCCACACCCCGACCATGGCTTCGGCGCCGTAGCGGCGGCATCCCATGAGGATGCGTCCACCCGGGGTGGTGTAGCGGATGGCGTTGGACAGGTAGTTGCG
>DATJKV010000178.1:0-1595 GCA_035491155.1 Magnetospirillum sp.
CATGGTGGCGCGGAAGGCCTGGCGTCGGCTGTCGAAGTTGCGGTTCTCGGCGGCCACCAGGGTGGGCTGGCGCCGGGCCTCATCGGCCGGGAATTCAACCGACTGGGCGCCGGCCACTTCCGCCTGCAAACGGGCACGCTGGAGCGTCAAGCCGTCCAGGCGCACCTGGAGCTCATCGCGGTTGATGGAGCTGGCCGACAGGTCCAGCTGCATCAGCGGCGTGCCCTCCTTCACCTCGACGCCCTCATTGACGTAGATCTCGCGGACGACGCCGCCTTCCAGGTGCTGGATGACCTTGACCTTGCCTTCCGGCACCACCTCGCCATTGGCGATGGTGACTTCGTCCAGGCGGGCGAACAGGGCCCAGAGGATGAACAGCGCCAGCAGCGCCATCACCGCACGGGCGAGGCCGCGCCAACTGGAGAGCGGATAGGAATTGGACAGGGCCAACAGCCGCGAGCCTTCGCCATGGTGGCGGCCGCGTGTCGCCGGGGCCAGCACCTGGCCGCCGGGCTGCATCCAGGCCCACACGGCCCGGGCCAGTTCGCGGAACGAAGCAGGGCGCTCGGCGGAGGTCGGGGCCAGCCAGCGCAAAGCCGCTCCCAAGGTGGACGCCAGTTGGCGCGCCTGCTCGCGCGGCGAGGGCGGACCGGGGGGAGCCGGGGGCGGGGACAGGGGGGAAAGCGCGGTCATGGCGTCACCCGCGCCTGCATCTGGTGGAGTGGCCCGGTCGGTGGCGCCGCGGGGGCGGCAGCGGGCTGGGTGGCGGGGCGGGGGCCGAACAGGCGAGGCAGCACTTCGGATGCCAGGCCGGCGGCCACCAGATGGCCCTTGTCCAGCATGATCACGTCGCGGCAGGCGGGTAGCAGCACCGGCGAATGGGTCACCACCACGACGGTGCGGGTGGCGGCCAGCTGGGCGATGGTGGCGCGCAAATCCTCCTCGGCCTGGCGGTCGAGGCTGGCCGAAGGTTCGTCCAGCAGCAGCACCGGCGGATCGCCCACCAAGGCGCGGGCGATGGCGATGCGCTGGCGCTGGCCCGCCGACAGGCGCGAGCCGGCTTCACCGATATTGGTGGCATAGCCCTGGGGCATGTCGGTGATGACCTCGTGCACGCCGGCCGCCTTGGCGGCGGCCAGAATCTGTTCGTCGGCGCAGCCCGGCGCGCCATAGGCGATGTTGTCGCGCACGCTGGCATTGAACAGCAGGGTGTCCTGCGGCACATAGCCCATTCAGCCGGCCAGTTCTGGGCGTGAGAACTGGGCGATGTCGGCGCCGTCCAGCAGCACGCGGCCCTGCTCGGGGCGATACAGGCCCAGCAGCACCTTCAGCAGTGTGGTCTTGCCGCTGCCGTTCTTGCCCAAGATGGCGGTGACGCCGCCGGGGCGCAGCTCCAGCTTTTCCACCGCCAGGCAGGGGGCCGCGCCCGGCTCGTAGCCGAACGAGATGTTCTCCAGCGTCAGGCGGCCGTTGGGGCGCTGCATCCGGATCACCGCGTCGGTGCGGTCCTCGGTCTCGGAAAACAGGTTGGACAGGCGGTCCACCGCCTGGGTGAACGAGCCGAAGGTGCGCCATGCTCCCACCAACTGGTTGAT
>DATJKV010000179.1:0-2117 GCA_035491155.1 Magnetospirillum sp.
CCTGGCCCCCCATGGCTTCCCCTCTCGGTTCGCATGCTCCCGCCGAGGCGGGGTGCAGTCCCCAGCAGGTCTTGTCCCCTGCTGGGGCAGACCATGGATCAACCGGGGGTTATGCGCAATCGGGTGTAAACCCGATTTTAAATCACCCGCACGTTTTTGAACTGCCACGGGTCCTGGGTGTCCAGGTCCTCGGGGAACAGGGTGCCGCGCCCCTCCAGCGGGGTCCAGTCCGTATAGGCGCCTACCACCGGGCCCAGATAAGGCGTGGCGACCTCCAGCACGCGTTGGAAATCCACTTCCTCGGGCTCGACGATGCCGCAAGCGGGGTTCTCCAGCGCCCACACCATGGCACCCAGGATGGTGGCGGTGACCTGCAGGCTGGTGGCGCTGTTATTGGGAGCCAAGCCGCGCGCCTCGTCGATGGACAATTGCGAGCCGAACCAATAGGCGCCCTTCTTGTGGCCGCACAGCAGCACGCCCAGTTCGTCGACGCCGGAGACGATCTCCTTGCCCATCAGCCGGGTCTCGGGCTGCATCTGCCAGTTCTTGCCGGCCAGTTCGTGCAGCGAGGTCACCGCGTCGTCGCACGGATGGTAGGCGTAATGCACGGTGGGGCGATAACGCACGCCGTCGCCGTCCTTCACCGTGAAGTAGTCGGCGGTGGAGATGGACTCGCTGTGGGTGATGAGGAAGCCGTGGAAGGGGCCTTCCTTGGGCGTCCAAGTGCGCACGCGGGTGCTGGCGCCCGGCCGCATCAGATAGATGGCGGCGCCACAGCCGAATTCGTGTCGCAGGGCATCGGCCGGCCAATGGCGCTCGTGGGTGCCCCAGCCCAGCTCGGCCGGCTGGCAGCCCTCGCCGACGAAGCCGTCGATGGACCAGGTGTTGACGAACTCGCCCACCTTCTTCGGCGTGGACGAGGCCTGGGTGTCACGCTCGGCCACGTGGATGGTCCGGATGCCGAGCGCCTCGGCCAGCGCCGCCCAACCCTCGCGGTCCTTGGGGATATCGGCGGAAAAGCCGGTGTCGCGGGCGATGTTCACCAGCGCGCTTTTGACGAAGTGGCTGACCAGGCCGGGATTGGCCCCATGGGTCAGCAGCGCCGACGGCATGCCGGCAGGCGCCGATGCCTTCAGCTTCAGCGCCTGTTCGCGCAGTGCGTAATTGGAGCGCAAGGACGGCGACAGCGCCGGATCGGTGTAGCCACCGGCCCACGGTTCGATGCAGGTGTCGAGATAGAGCGCGCCGCGTTCCCAGCACAGCTCCACCAGCGCCAGCGAGGACACGTCCACCGACACGTTCAGCAGGAAGTCGCCGGCGCCCAGCATGGGCGTCAGGACGTCGCGATAATTGTCGCGAGTGAGGGGATTGTTAAGGAAGCGGATGCCATATTTATCGGCGACATCATGACCCCGCTCATCGGCGGTGATGATGGTGACACGGGCCGGATCGATTTCGAAATGCCGCAAAATCAGCGGCAGGACGCCCTGGCCGATGCTGCCGAAGCCGACGAAGACCAGACGGCCGGCGAAGGTGGCATGCTTGCTCATTCCCAACAACTCCCTCTACGCCGGTAAACGTGCCCAGCGCCCGTACGGGGGTATCCCCATCCGGGCGCCGGCCGTTCCCGGCCGTTCTTAGTTTCAAGCCGCGCGTTCGACCGGCCAGTAGCCGGGGGTTTCCAGCAGGGGACGGTCGCGGACCTCGACCATCACCGCCTGGTCGAACCCGTTGAACGCGGTCCTCAGGCAGGCGCCATAGGCGCCCAGCTGCCCGATCTCGATCCAATCGCCCTCGCGGGCGTCGGCGGGCAGCATGAAGGGTCCTTTCATCCGGTCGGCCGAATCACAGGTGGGGCCGAAGAAGAAGAAAGGAACCGTCTCGGAAGCAGCAGGCGGCTCGCCCGCTCGGATCAGCCGGCACGGAAAACGGAAGCCGGGGACACCGGCGTCGGACAGGCTGCCGTAGATGCCGTCGTTGATGTAGAGCGCCAGGCCACGGCGTGCCTCGACCTGCACCACCAGCGACAGCGCGGGCGCCACCAGGGCGCGGCCGGGCTCGCACCAGATCTCGGTGTAGGGCGGCAGGGCCAGGCGATCGAGGCCGCGGCCGATGGC
>DATJKV010000180.1:0-3283 GCA_035491155.1 Magnetospirillum sp.
GATCAGCCATTCGATGGCCGAGCGGGCGTTCTCGACCACGAAGCGGACGGATTCCACATTACACAGGCCGCCCCCCGCGTTCAGGGTATCGGCAAGGTGGGATTCGGTGGAATCGGCAGCATCCAGAACGGCGGCGATGCCACCCTGGGCGTACATGGTGCTGCCCTCGGACAGCGGCCCCTTGGCGAGTACCGCGACCCGGGCCGCCGGCTTGGCCGCCAGCACACGCAGCGCCAGCGACAGCCCCGCCGCGCCCGAGCCGATCACCAGCAGATCGTACGACATGGGCTCGCCCCTTTCCTCAGCTCCAGTCCAGGCCGATATCCACCGCCGGCGCCGACTGGGTGATGCGGCCGACCGAAACGTAATCCACCCCGGTTTCCGCGATGGCCCGGATGGTGTCCAGGTTGACGCCGCCGGAAGCCTCGGTCTTGCAGCGCCCCGCCACCAGCGCCACCGCGCGGGCCAGCACCTCGGGGCCCATATTGTCCAACAGCACGATGTCGGCACCTGCCTCCACCGCCTCGGCCACCTGCTCCAGCGTATCGCACTCGGCCTCCACATTGGGCAGGCCGGCATCCTTGGCGGCACGCACGGCGGCGCCCACCCCGCCGCACACGGCGATGTGGTTGTCCTTGATCAGCACGCCGTCATACAGGCCCATGCGGTGGTTCTTGGCGCCGCCGCAGAGGGTGGCGTACTTGGACAGCTTGCGCAGGCCGGGGATGGTCTTGCGGGTGTCCAACAGCGTGCAGCCGGTGCCCTGGATGCGGTTGACGTACTGCCGGGTCAGGGTGGCGATGCCGCTCATCAGCTGCAGCAGGTTGAGCGCGGTGCGCTCGGCGGTCAGCAGGCCGCGCGCCGGCCCCTCGATCTCGGCCAGCACGGTGCCGGCCGCCACCTCCTGGCCATCGGCGACCTTGGCGGCGAAGCGCGCCTCGGGCACCACCATGCGGAAAGCCTCGGCGGCCACCGGCAGGCCGGAAACCACCATGGCGTGGCGCGCCTGCATCACGCCCTTGAAGCGCAGACCAGCCGGGATGACGGTGAACGAGGTGATGTCCCCGCGCTCATACCCTTGCGGGCCCACATCCTCATCCAGGCTGGCCTGGATGACGCGGCGAGCGTCGGCGAGGTCGAATTCAGGCGACATTGGGCGTGCTCCCGGACATGGGCACCGACTTGGACATTTCCAGCATGCGCTCCAGCGGCTTCAACGCCTGGACCCGCAGGTCCTCGGACACATCCAGGGCGGGGGCACCGTTGACCATGGCCAGATAGATCTTTTCCAGCGTGTTCTTCGCCATGAACGGGCAGTCGGCGCAGGAGGCGCAGGCGCCTTCGGCGAAAGGAGCGGGAATGAAGGTCTTGCCCGGCGCCGCCTTGGTCATCTGATGGATGATGTGCGGCTCGGTGGCGATGATGAACTCCTCGCCCTCGGCCTTGGTGACGTAGTCCAGGATGCCCTTGGTGGAGCCGATATAGTCGGCATGCTTGAGCACCGATTGGGGGCATTCCGGGTGGGCGGCGACCTTGGCCTTGGGGTGGCGCACCTTCAGCTTGACCAGCTCCTTCTCGGAGAACTGCTCGTGGATGATGCAGCTGCCCGGCCACAAGGTCATGTCGCGGCCGGTCTTGCGGGCGATGTAGTTGCCCAGGTGCCGGTCAGGAGCGAAGACGATGGGCTTGTCCTTGGGCAGCGAATTGACGATCACCTCGGCGTTGGACGAGGTGACGATGACGTCGGACAGCGCCTTGATCTCGGCGGAACAGTTGATGTAGGTGACCGCCAGGTGATCCGGATGCTTTTCGCGGAAGGCGCGGAACGGCCCGGGCCGGCACGATTCCTCCAGCGAGCAGCCGGCTTCGGCGTCGGGGACCACCACCGTCTTGGTGGGCGACAGGATCTTGGCCACCTCGGCCATGAAGCGGACGCCGCAGAACACGATCATATCGGCGTCGGTGGCAGCGGCCTTACGCGAAAGATCCAGCGAATCGCCGACGAAATCGGCCAGATCCTGGATTTCGCCCTCCTGGTAATAGTGGGCGAGGATGACGGCATTCTTCTCGCGGCGCAGGCGGTTGATCTCGGCCACCAAATCCAGTGTGGGGTCGATATCAGCCTCGGTCATGGCACCGGCGGCAGGCAGGGTAACGGTAGCGGTCATGGGCATCGGGGCCTCTGGGAGGGAGCCTTGAGGATCGGCTCCTCTGTCAGGAAAAGAGAAGTAAGAGCGAATTTCGCCGCGGATGGCAACCCCACACCGGAACAGAGGCGCAGGTTTCTGCGACTTTTCGCTCAGCACCTGCCAATGATATAGTTCGGTATGCCCATCGAACGAATTCCCCTGCATTCCATGATGCCCCATTATCCGAATGGGCTCGGCGGGAAGGAAAGGTGATCATGGGCAATGTAGCGCGAAACGGCGAAGACGTGGCGCCTCTGATCGTGGTGATCGAGGATGAGGCCATCGTGCTTGCCGGTTATCAGATGCTGTTCGAGAGCTGGGGCTATCGCGTGGTTGCCGCCCCGTCTGCCGACGATGCGCTGAAGGCGCTCCGGGACAGCAGCGCCCAGCCCGATTTCATCCTGGCCGACTACCGCCTGAAGGAAGGCAATACCGGCACCGAGGCCATCCAGGCTTTGCGCACCACCTATGGCAATTCCATTCCCGGCGTGCTGGTCACCGGCGACACCGCCGTGGATCGTCTGCGCCACGCCGCCGCCAGCGGACTACCGATCCTGCACAAGCCGGTCAACGGCCGTCAGCTGCTCGACATCCTACAGCGCTCGCTCGGCGCCGCGGCCTAGCTCCGGCGCGCTTCCAATACTTCAACCCGGCGACGTAGATCGGCGATCTGTTCGGCGACGGCGTCGCTGTCCAGGGCTCGGCGCAGCGCGTCAGCCACCCACGCACCGACCGTGCGCCCCTCAACCTTGGCACGACTCACCACGGCGCGACGGACATCCTCGGGGATGCCGCGCACGGCCCAAGCACCTTCAGACTTTGCTTCGTCAGACATATGTATTACTTATGTAGTCGCCACAGGAACGATTGCCGATAGCGCTTACCGACCAATCAATTGGTCATAACAACTATCGCCTTTCCTGCATATACTGAAAGTCGTGCGAAGTGAACACGAGAATGCAGCTCGGCACAATTGTAACGGCAGCTTAAAGCACCGCGCGTGGTGCTTTCAGGCGGCCAGCCGGCTGCGGCGCACTCTGGCCATGCGGCGCAGGCGGCGCACCAGGAACTTGCGGGATTCATCCAGCGCCATG
>DATJKV010000181.1:0-5850 GCA_035491155.1 Magnetospirillum sp.
GTCATTGCCCTGGTCCTGGTGGCGCTGGCGGCGGCCTTGCCCGGCGCAACGCCGGCCGCGGCCCAGGTCACCGACCAGACGCTGCTGGTGGGCAAGGCCCAGACCACGGTGGAGCGGCTGCGCCGCGATCCCCAGGTCGACCGCCGCCTGTCCGAGCTGCTGGCCAAGTCCCGTGCCGTGTTCATCGTTCCCGACCTGGTCAAGGGCGGCTTCATCCTGGGCGGCGAGTACGGCACCGGCGTACTGCTGACCCACGACCGCAAGACCCGCCGCTGGTCGGGCCCCGCTTTCTATTCCGTCGCCTCGGGTTCGTTGGGCCTGCAGGTGGGGGTCGAGGATGCCGAGACCATCTACGTCATCATGAGCGACGGCGGCCTGCGCGCCATCATGAACGACCGCTTCAAGGGCGGTGCCAATGCCGGCGTGGCGCTCCTGCACGTGGGTGCCGGGGCCGAGGCGGCCACCACCGCCAACGTGGGCGCCGACATCTATGCCTTCTCCAAGTCGGTGGGCGCCTATGGCGGCGCCAATCTGGCCGGCTCGGGCATCCTGCCGCGCGGTTCGTGGAATGCCGCCTATTACGGCGGCAATCCCAGCCCCGAGGACATCCTGATCGCCCGCCGGCTGGACAGCCCCCAAGCCGACCGGCTGAGGGACCTCCTTGGCCGCTAGCTCTTCTCACCCCCGCGCTTTGATGTTCCAGGGCACCGGCTCGGACGTGGGCAAGTCCCTGCTGGTGGCCGGGCTGGCGCGCGCCTATGCCAATCGCGGCCTCAAGGTGCGTCCGTTCAAGCCGCAAAACATGTCCAACAATGCCGCCGTCACCGCCGATGGCGGCGAGATCGGCCGTGCCCAGGCACTTCAGGCGCGCGCCTGCCGGGTGGCCCCCTGCTCGGACATGAACCCGGTGCTGTTGAAGCCGCAATCGGACGTCGGTGCCCAGGTGGTGGTGCAGGGCAAGGTGCTGACCAATGCCGGCGCCCGCGACTATTACCGCCTCAAGCCCAGCCTGATGCCCAAGGTGCTGGAGAGCTTCCACCGGCTGGGTGAGGGCGCCGATCTGGTGCTGGTGGAAGGCGCCGGCAGCGCCGCCGAGGTCAACCTGCGCGCCGCCGACATTGCCAACATGGGCTTCGCCGAGGCGGCCGACCTGCCCGTGGTGCTGATCGGCGACATCGACCGGGGCGGCGTGCTGGCCAGCATCGTCGGCACCTGGACCCTGCTGCCCGAGGCGGAACGGGCAAGGCTCAAGGGCTACGTCATCAACAAGTTCCGCGGCGACCCCAGCCTGTTCACCCCGGCGCTGGACATCATCGGCGCCCATGCCGGCGGGTTGCCGTGCCTGGGCGTGCTGCCGTGGTTCGCCGACGCCGCCCGGCTGCCGGCCGAAGACGCCGCCTCGCTGAGGCGGGCCAGCGGCGACGGTGCCTTGCACATCGTGGTGCCGCAGTTGTCGCGCATCGCCAATTTCGACGATTTCGATCCGCTGGCGGCCGAACCCGGCGTGCGCCTGTCCATCGTGCCCCCGGGCCAGCCGCTGCCGGCCGATGCCAACGTGGTGATCCTGCCCGGTTCCAAGGCCACCATCGCCGACCTCGCCTTCCTGCGGGCGCAAGGCTGGGATGTCGACATCCTGGCCCATGTGCGGCGCGGCGGCCGCGTGTTGGGCATCTGCGCCGGCTACCAGATGCTGGGCAAATCGGTATCCGATCTGCTGGGCGTCGAAGGCCCCGCTGGCGGCGTCGCGCCGGGCCTGGGACTGCTGGACGTGGAAACGGTGATGGCCGGCGACAAGGTGCTGGTCGAGGTGGTGGGGCATGATGCGGCCGGCCACCCGGTGCGCGGCTACGAGATGCATATGGGCCGCACCCAGGGCCCCGATTGCGTCCGTCCGCTGTTGATTCTGGCCGGCCAGCCCGACGGCGCCGTCTCGCGCGACGGCCGCGTCCAGGGCTGCTACCTGCACGGCCTGTTCGCCAGCGATCCCTTCCGCCACGCCTTCCTCGGCCGTGACGACGGCATCGCCTATGACGCCCTGGTGGACCAGGTGCTGGACGGGCTCGCCGCCCATCTGGAAGCCCACATGGACCTAAACGCGCTGCTGGCGCTCGCTAGGTAGCAGGTCCTTAGAAGGACGCCTGGGCCCACAGTACCAGCACCACCAGCCCGGCATCGATCAGGCAGGCGGCCGAGAACAGATGCAATGACCGGTCGATGTCGGCGATGGTGGCGCGCGCGCGGCCCTGGCCGATCCACTTCTCGTCCACCACCAGGCCGGGATATTTGCGCGGGCCGCCCAGGGCCAGGTCCAGCGCTCCGGCCATCGCCGCCTCGGGCCAGCCCGAATTGGGGCTTTTGTGGTGGCGGGCGTCGCTGATCATAGTGCGGATTGCGCGCAACGGACGGCCCTTGGCGGCGACGATGGCGGCCAGGGCGATGATCAGGCCGGCCAGCCGGGCGGGAACGATGTTCATGGCGTCGTCCAGGCGGGCCGAGGCCCAGCCGAAGGCGCGGTATTTGTCGTTGCGGTAGCCCACCATGCTGTCCAGCGTGTTGACCGTCTTGTACAGCAACAGTCCCGGCAGCCCCAGCAGCACGTACCAGAACACCGGCGCTACCACCGCGTCGGAGAAGTTCTCGGCCAGGCTCTCGATGGCGGCGCGGGCGACGCCGTGCTCGTCCAGGCTTTGCGGGTCGCGGCCGACGATGCGCGATACCGCGTAGCGGCCGGCCTCCAGGCCGTTATGCTCCAGCGCGCGGGCCACGTCGTCCACATGATTGAAAAGAGACCGCTGGGCGACCAGGGTGGCGGCGACCAGCACCTCAAGCAGCCACAGATGCGGCACCGCGCGGGCGACGAAGGCGATGGCGAAGCCCAGGCCCAACGCCAGCGCCGCCATCAGTGCCACCAGCACCACGCCGCGGACGCGACGGTCGGCCTCGGGCAGGCTCGGCTTGTTCAGGCGCTTGTCCAGGCGGCCGATCAGCCGACCGATCAGCACCACCGGATGGGGCAGGACGCGGAACAGCGGCCCCATCTCGCCGAACACCGCGTCCACGGCGAGTGCCATGAACAGCATCAGCAGGGCGTCGGGGGAATGGCCGAAATGGGTGCCGAAGGGAAGCATGGCCGGACTTTAGCCGTTCGAGATTTACAGTGGCAAGGGCAGCGGCCTTTTCCTATAGTCCGGCCAGTTTACCGGCCGGAGGCAAGGACCAGCCGGCACACCGCATGAAGGCAAGGACCACGCGCATGACCGAGAAGACCGGCGTTATGATCTGCGGCCACGGCAGCCGCGACGTCGAGGCCACCACCGAATTCGCCTCGCTGGCCCGTCACCTGCGCGAACGCTTGCCGCAATACGCCGTGGAAAGCGGTTATCTGGAATTCGCCCGCCCCATCATCCGCGACGGCCTGGAAGCCTTGAAGGCCCAGGGCGTGACCCGCGTGCTGGCGGTGCCCGGCATGCTGTTCGCCGCCGGCCACGTGAAGAACGACCTGCCGTGGGAGATCAACACCTTCGCCGCCGAAAACCCGCAGATGGCGGTGACCTTCGGCCGCGAGCTGGCGGTGGACCCCAAGCTGCTGGCCGCCTCGGTCGCCCGCATCGAAGAGGCCGAGGCTGGCGCCAAGCCGGGCGTTTCCCGCGCCGACACCCTGCTCTTGGTGGTGGGCCGCGGCACCAACGACCCCGACGCCAATTCCAACGTGTCCAAGGTGGCGCGCATGCTGTGGGAAGGCATGGGCTTCGGCTGGGCCGAAGTGGCCTATTCCGGCGTCGCCTATCCGCTGGTGAACCAGGCGCTCGAGCGCGTCACCAAGCTGGGCTACAAGCGCGTTATCGTCTTCCCCTACTTCCTGTTCACCGGCATCCTGGTCAAGCGCATCTACGCCTGGGCCGACGAGGCCGCCGCCGCCAATCCGGGCATCGAATTCATCAACGCCCCCTATCTCAACGACCATCCGCTGGTGATCGACAGCTTCGTCGAGCGGGTCGAGGAGATCCTCAAGGGCGAGACCCACATGAACTGCACCCTCTGCAAGTACCGCACCCAGGTGGTCGGCTTCGAGGAGTCGGTGGGCGCGGTGCAGGCCGGCCATCATCACCACGTGCGCGGCATCGGCACCGACGCCGACCATGATCATGATCACCACCATCATGGTCACGACCACGGCCACCACCACGGCCATCATCACCATCATGGCCACGGTCATGCCCATGACCACGAGCATGAGCACGACCACGAGCATCACGGCTAAGGAGCCGCCATGCTGGCCGGCGGCCCGGTTTTCGACGCCTATGTGATAGTGGATTGGAGCGCCGAGACGCGACCCAAGCGCGGCGCCGACAGCATCTGGTGGACCTGCCTGGAGCGGGTGGCGGGCCAGTTGGTGGAGCGCGCCGTCGCCAATCCCGCTACCCGCGCCGAGGCGGAAGGCCAGCTGGCTGACCTGCTGTCCGACTTGGCGGCGCGCGGGCTCACCGTGCTGGCCGGCTTTGATTTCAATTTTGGCTTTCCCAAGGGCTTCGCCGGCCGGGTGGGCGCCAAGGATTGGCAGGGACTGTGGCGTCGTCTTGCCTCCGTAATGACAGACGGCAAGGACAACGCCAACAACCGCTTCTCCGTCGCCGCCGAGCTGAACCGCCGCGTCTCGGGTGGGTCGCAGCCGTTCTGGGGGCGCCCCGCGTCCATGGAAATTGCCGACCTGTTGCCCACCCGCCAGGGCACCGCCGGCTTGGCTGAACGCCGCCTGGCGGAGGTTCGCGCCTCCCAGGCCAAGGCGGTGTGGCAGCTGGCCTATGCCGGCAGCGTCGGCGGCCAGACGCTGACGGGCATTCCCCGGCTGGAGGCGCTGCGGCACCATCCCTGGCTGGCCGGTCAGGTGCGGGTGTGGCCGTTCGAGACCGGCCTGAAGCCACTGGCCAAGGCGTCCGACTGGCGCATCCTGCTGGCCGAAATCTATCCCGGGCTGCTGACATCGCTGCCGGCGGACGAGATCAAGGATTGCGCCCAGGTCAAGGCGCTGGCCCGGCATTTCGCCGCCCTGGACGGCGAGGGGCGCTTAAGCAAGATGTTCGCCGGTGACCCCGCCCTGAGTGCCGAGGAACGCCGAGTGGCTGAAACCGAGGAGGGCTGGATTTTGGGTGTTACCGGCACCGATCGCATCGATATCCACGACTGGATCAAGGATCCGGCGGCGATCTATGCCGATTCCTTCGCCACCATCCGCCGCGAGGTGGACTTGGGCGTGGTGCCCGCCGACATGCGCGACGTCATGGTGCGGATCATCCACGCCTGCGGCATGACCGACATCGCCCAGGATCTTGCGTGGAGCGACGGGGCTGGCGCGGCCGGCGCCAAGGCCCTGGCCGACGGCGCCCCCATCCTGGTGGATGCCGAGATGGTGGCGCACGGCATCATCAAGCGCCGCCTGCCGCGCAACAACAAGGTGGTCTGCACCTTGAACGACCCCGCCGTTCCCGGCGCCGCCAAGAGCGTCGGCACCACCCGCTCGGCCATGGCGGTGGAGCTGTGGCGGCCCATGCTGGAAGGCGCCGTGATCGCCATCGGCAACGCGCCCACCGCCTTGTTCCGCCTGCTGGAGCTGATCGAGGACGGCGCGCCCAAGCCGGCATTGATCCTGGGCTTCCCGGTTGGCTTTGTCGGCGCGGCGGAAAGCAAGGAAGCGCTGCTGCAATCGGGCCTGCCCTTCATTGCGCTCCGCGGCCGCCGTGGCGGCTCGGCCATGGCGGCGGCGGCGGTCAACGCGCTGGCCGGGGGGCTGGAATGACCTCTCCCTGGCTCACCGTTATCGGCATCGGCGACGATGGCCTGTCCGGCCTGTCG
>DATJKV010000182.1:0-9659 GCA_035491155.1 Magnetospirillum sp.
TGTGCTGCTGGCCGCCGCAGTGGTGGCGGTGCCGCTTGCCAAGCGCATGGGGTTCGGCAGCCCCCTGGGCTATCTGGCCGCGGGTCTGGCGATCGGGCCGAACGGACTCGGCCTCATCCCCGAGGCCGAAGCCATCCGGCATGTGTCCGAACTGGGCGTGGTCATGCTGCTGTTCCTGATCGGGCTGGAATTGCGACCGCGCCGGCTGTGGGTGATGCGCAAGTCGGTGTTCGGGTTGGGCGGGGCTCAGGTCGTGGCCACCGCGCTGCTCCTGGCGGGGGCGGCATCGGCTTTGGGGCTGCCGCCGTCGGCCGCCGTGGTAGCCGGCGCGGGGCTGGCGCTGTCATCGACGGCCATTGCGCTGCCGCTCCTGGCCGAACGCGAATTGCTGCCGACCCTGGCCGGCCGCGATTCGTTCTCGATCCTGCTGTTCCAGGACCTGGCGGTGATCCCCCTGGTGGCCGTACTGCCCGTGTTGGGCAGCGGCGCGGCCATGCCTGCCGAAGGCATGGCGGCATGGCTCGCCGTTGCCAAGGCCATCGGCGCGATCGTCCTGGTTCTGGTGGTGGCTCCGCGATTGGTTCGGCCGCTGCTCCGGGCGGTGGAAGCCGCCAGGACACCGGAGATTTTCACCGCCACCGCCCTGTTGATCGTGCTGGGCACCGCGGCCTTTGTCGACGCCGCCGGCCTGTCGATGTCGCTGGGTGCATTCCTGGCCGGCGTGCTGCTGTCGGAATCCGAATACCGGCACGAGGTGAAGGCCGACATCGAGCCGTTCGAGGGATTGCTGCTCGGCCTGTTCTTCGTGTCGGTCGGCGTTTCGGCCGACATGGCGGGCTTCGTCGCCGCGCCGGTTCGCCCGCTGCTGCTGGTGCTTGGCCTGGTCGCGCTGAAGGGAGCGATTGTATTCGCGCTGGCCCGTATCGGCGGGCATCGCGCCTGTGGCGCCCTGCGCATGGCGTCCACCCTGGCGCAGGCCGGCGAGTTCGGCTTCGTGCTGTTCGGCCAGGCCGTCGCCGTGGGAGCGATGACGGCGGCGCAAGGCAATTCCGTGACCCTTGTCGTGACGCTGTCGATGATCCTGGCGCCATTCCTATTCGCCGCCACCGAGCGCTGGATCATTCCCCGCCTGGATCAGGGCCCCGCGCGCAGATTCGATGAGATCCGACCGGACGGCACACCGCCGGTCATCATCTGCGGTTTCGGGCGGGTCGGTCAGATCGTCGGCCGGGTCCTGCGCGTCCGCGCCATTCCCTTCACCGCGCTGGAACAGAACCCGGATCAGGCCGATTTCGTGCGCCGGTTCGGCAACAAGGTCTTCTACGGCGATCCGACCCGGCCGGAGCTGCTGCGGGCCGCCGGAGCCGAACAGGCCCGCGTTCTCGTCGTCGCCCTGGAGGACATGACCGCCAACCTGACGGTCGTGGACATGGCGCAGCGCCTGTTCCCCCACCTGATCATCGCGGCGCGGGCGCGCAATCGGCGGCACGCCCACCTGTTGATGGACCGTGGCGTGCGCATCATCGTCCGCGAAACCTTTCATTCCAGCCTGCACCTGACCGAACAGGTCCTGGTCGCCACCGGCCTGGACGCCCAGGACGCAGCCCGGACCGTGGAGACCTTCCGCGCCCATGACGAGCGCACGCTGATCGCACAGCACGACGTCCATCATGACGAGCAGCGCCTAATCCAATCGGTGCGCGAGGCGGCGCAGGAACTGCAGTCCCTGTTCGAATCCGACAAAGTCAATCGGTAGCACACGGGTTCTCAACGGCCCCATCCGACGCGGGGACACCGTTACAGACCTCGGCCAGCGTCCGGTTGAGCTGTTCCGGAGAGACCGGCTTGTAAAGCACCATGAAATCCCCGTTCATGTCCAGGGCGGTATCCCCGGTCAACAGGATGGTGGGCACCTTCCGCCCAATGGCGTCACGAACCGCCCTCACCACATCGACCCCGGTGACCCCCGCACCCAACCGGAAATCGACCACAAGCGCATCGGGAGCGCCTGCGCGGGCGACCTTGTTCATGGCGCCATCCAAGGTGTTGGCGGTAATCGGCTCGTACCCCCATTGCTGGAGCATCACCTCCATGCCGTCCAGGATCGCTTGCTCGTCGTCCACCACGAGAATCCGCTTGTGACCGCCCGATGCGGGACGCTTGGCATGGACACGGGAAACGCGCGGCGATGGCGAGTCAGCAGCGGCAATGACCGAGAAACATGAACCGCGACCGGGGCGGGAATGCACCTTCAGCCGGTGGCCCAGCAGTTCGGCCAGCCGCTTCACCGTGGCCAGCCCCAGCCCCATGCCCTGCTTTTGCTCCCGCCCGCTCTCGCCGACCTGGACGAATTCCCGGAACACCTCGCCGATGTGCTCACGGGCGATTCCGACGCCGGTATCCACCACGTCGAACCGCACGTCCCCATCCACGGGCCGGCAGGTCAGCAAGACACCGCCTTGCGGCGTGTACTTGAGAGCATTGTCGAGCAGATTGCTCAATATGCGTGCGAACAGGGTAGGGTCCGTCCGTACCCATGCGTCACAGATGCGGACCCGGAATTTCAGCCCCTTTTCGGCCGCGCGCATCTGGTAAGCGGTGGCCAGTTGTTCGAGCAGCGTGGAAGCGCTGACGCTTTGCATGTGTGGCGTAACCAACCCCGCGTCGAGCTTGGTGAGATCGAGCAGGCTGTCGAGCAGGGTCTTGAGGCTGTCCTGGGCCGCCATCAATTTCTTCACCACCTGGGACGCCGGATGCTCCCGCAATTGGGCATCAAGCACATGGGCGAACAGGATCATGGATTGGACGGGCTGGCGCAGGTCGTGGCTCGCGGCGGCCAGGAATTTCGACTTGGCGAGGCTGGCTCGTTCCGCCTCCTCCTTTTCGGTCCGCAGACCGGCTTCGGCCTCCTTGCGCGCGGTAACGTCGAGACTGATGCCCACCATGCGTTCCGGCTGCCCGTGCGCGTCATAGAAGACGCGGCCCGAGCGGTTGATCCAACGGATACTCTTGTCAGGCAATTGCACCCGGATTTCGATGCCGAGGGTTTCCCGACGCTTGGCAAGGACGGCTTCAATTTCATTCAGGAAGGCGGCGCGATCCTCCGGGTGCACCGTAGACAGCCAAAGCTCCTTTGTTGGCTTGCCTGTCGCGGCGGGGTCCAGCCCCCGCTGACGGTAAACCTCATCGCTCCAGATAATTTTATTGTCAGGTAGCCGCCATTCCCATGCCCCGGCATTGGCCGCCGCGAGGGCCATCTTCATGTGTTCACGGCTGACCCTCAGTTCCTCCTCGAACGTCTTTCGGGCGGTCACGTCAATATACAGGCCGGTGAACCGCTGCGGTTTGCCGTCCGCCGCATAATAGATACGGCCGACGAGCTGGACCCAGACAACCTCCCCACCCGGCCGCAATACCCTGTATTCCATATCTACGCTGCGGGCACGGGCCGCAAGCAGGGCCTCGCGTGCGGCGAGAACACGCCGGCGATCATCCGGATGCAGAACCGACTTCCAGGTGTCGAAGCCCGCAACATGACACTTGGGATCGAGGCCGAAAATCCGGTAGGTCTCGGCCGACCAATGCCACCTTTCGTTCTCAAGGTCCTGGTCGGTCGTGCCGGCACGACCGGCCTCCAACGCGAGCACCAGGCTTTCCTGCACGCGGATCAGATTCCGCATGCTCCAAATGGCGAAGGCATAGCAAAGGGTAAGCACCCCTCCGAACACGGCAAGAGTCCGCCACATGGCTGCGTAGGCCGGCCCCATCGCCGCATCCCTGTCCAAGGCCATGATGAAAAGGATACCCGGCAGCCTTACTCGCGGAGGGACGTATGCCACCACACGTTTGCCAAGGCCGGGCCAATCGATGTCAACGACACCTTGGTGATCCGCATCCAGCATGAACCTGAGAGCATCGGGCAAGGGCTGGCCGACACCATCGACACGAGCCTCGGTCTGTGCGAGCACTTGGCCGCTACGGTCGGCCATCATCACCATGGCGCCGGGCGGGGGAGGATTCCGGCTGAGGTATGCGTCGAGCCAGCCAAGGTCGAGCAACAAGGTGACCACCCCGGCAGGCCTGCCATCGGGTTGGCTGAGAGGTTGGGCAAAGGTCAGCACGGGGCGGCCGATCTTACGCGCTATCGAGTACCCTCCGATGGCAAAACCGCCGGAGGAAAGGGCGTTGCGCACGTTCTCACGGTCACCGATGAAGGCACCGATCGCCCGCCCATCGGTGGCGCACCGGACGAATCCCTCCTTTTCCATCACCTCGACGGTCAAATATTCGGGGATGTCACGCCTCAGCCGCTCCAACGCCCCCTGGCATCCATTACCGAGGATTTCAGATGAGCCAACGGTGACGAGGGTGCCTGCGATATGTTGAACGTCGTCAACCAGGCGCCATTGCTCAGTCTCGACGCCGTGTGCCAGGCGCAATGCCCAGGCATGGACCTCTTCTTCCCTATCTCGAATTAGCTTTAACTGAGTCGCAACCTCAACCCCAAGCAGAAGAAGCATGATCGTGGAGATGCTGACCCAGGCGATGCGCAGTTTTCTTTGCATAGCGTGCGCAACTGTTGATTCGAGATGTCGGCGAATACAGCCCCACGTGGGGATGGAATGGGCGCCAACAAGATGCGCTGAAGCAGCCTTACGCCTCTACCGCCACGCCATAACCGCCGAGTCTATCACTCTTTTCCATCCACTTTTTGGGCAGGCTGACGCGCTCATATCTCTTGGGTGTAATTCATTTCGTCATGTCCGGTCGGTTATATGACATCAGGTAAACCACCGACAGGCGGAACCGGAATGTCACTGGCCCTCGCTGCCGAGGCATCAGACGTAGAGTCTCTGATAGACCTCGTGCGGCATCTTTCCCAAGCCTGCAACTCCGCCGACATCATCGCGAAGGCGGTCCATGCGGTGCGCCGCCTCACCGGCGCCGAGGGAGCGACGTTTGCGGTGAAGGAGGGTGAGAGCTGCCACTACGTTGACGAGGACGCGGTGGCGCCGCTGTGGCGCGGCCAGCATTTTCCCGTGAAGACCTGCGTCAGCGGCTGGGTCATTACCCATGGCAAGACGGCGGTGGTCGCGGACATCTTACAGGACGCCCGGGTTCCCGACGCCCTGTACGCCCCCACCTTCGTGCGCAGCCTGGTGGCGGCGCCGGTGAACACCGCCAGCACCCGGGCCTCCATCGGCGCCTATTGGGCCCGCACCCGGCGGCCCAGTGACGACGAGGTAGCCACCGTCGAAACCATCGCCCATGCCACCGCACTGGCCCTGCAAAACATGGAGCTGACCTCGTCCCTGCGCGCCGCCGCTGCCACCAAATCGCGGCTGCTGACGGCCGTCGGGCACGACCTGCGCCAGCCGCTGCAATCCCTGGCCCTGTTCGCCAGCGTGCTGGAAGGTGAGGCCAATACCGAGATCGCCCGCCAGGCGGCTAGCCAGCTGAACGCCTCGGTGGACCGGATGGCCAATTTGCTGGGCGCCATCATGGCCCTGGCGGACCTGGACAGCCGCACGGTCGCCGTGTCCAAGCGCCCCGTAACGGTGGATGCGCTGTTCGAACCGCTGGAGGAGGAGATGGCGCCCCAGGCCCGCGCCAAGGGCATCGAATTGCGCCGCATCCCCAGCAACGCCACCGTGATGACGGATCCCGGGCTGATGACGGCGGTGTTGCGCAACTTGGTGGCCAACGCCATCCGCTACACCCACCGCGGCGGCGTGCTGCTGGGCGCGCGGCGGCGCGGCGACGAGGTCCACCTGATGGTGGCCGACACCGGCATCGGCATCGACCCGGCCCAACAGGCCTCCATCTTCGAGGAGTTCTACCAGGTCGGCAATTCCGCCCGCGACTTCACCGCCGGCACCGGCGTGGGGCTGGCCATGGTGCGCCGCCTGGTGGACATCCTGGGCCACCGTATCCGCCTGCACTCGGTGGAAGGGCGCGGTTCGCAGTTCGTGGTGGTACTGCCGGCGGCCTGAGGGCTAGACTCCAACGCCATGCCAGAGGACTTCGACGCAATTCTCGCCCGTGCCCGCGCCTGCACCCTCTGTGCCCCTTTCCTGCCACTGGGGCCGCGCCCCATCTTGCGCGCCCGCCCGACCGCGCGCCTGCTGATCGTCGGGCAAGCACCGGGCACCAAGGTGCATGAGACCGGCATCCCATGGAACGACCGCTCGGGCGACCGCCTGCGCGAGTGGCTGGAGATGGAGCGGGACGTCTTTTACGACGAGAGCCGCATCGCCATCGTCCCCGCCGGGCTCTGCTATCCCGGCCGCGCCGCCAACGGCGGCGACCTGCCGCCGCGGCCGGAATGCGCGCCGCTGTGGCACCCGGTGATCCTGCCGCTGCTGACCGAAATACGCCTGACCCTGGCGGTGGGCATCTACGCCCAGGCCGCCCTGCTGGGAGCGAAACGGCGTGCCAGCCTGACCGAGACGGTGGCGGCGTGGCGCGACCACCTGCCGGGCACCGTTCCCCTGCCCCATCCCAGCTGGCGCACCACCGCGTGGCAACGCAAGAACCCGTGGTTCGACGCTGAATTGTTGCCCGAGCTGCGCCGCCGGGTACACGCGGCGCTGGCTTGACCATCGTCGGGAATTCTTCACCAAAGGTGTGCTAGGCAGCGGCCATGATCGTCCGAGACCGCCCCTCGGGATGGCAGCTGTTCTTCATACTGCGCGGCTCCATCCTTCCCCGCATCGCCGGCCCGCTGCTCACCACCATCGGCATCGCCGTGGCGGTCACCGTGCTGCACGGCCGCCTGTTTGACACCAAGGTCACGCTGACGCCCATTCCGTTCAGCCTGATCGGCCTGGCCTTGGCCATCTTCCTGGGTTTCCGCAACAGCGCCAGCTACGACCGCTGGTGGGAAGGGCGCAAGCTGTGGGGCGACTTGATCATCCGCACCCGCAGCCTGGCGCGGCTGTGGCTGAACCATGCCGGCAGCCCGCCCGAGGAGGCGCGGCTGCAGCTGCGCCGGTTGATCGCCTTCACCTACGCGCTGAAACAGCAGCTGCGCGGCATCGGCGCCGAGCAGGCGGCCGCCCTGCTGCCGGCAACCGACTGGTCCGACCCGGCCTATACCGTCAATGCCCCCGACCTGATCCTGCGCCGCTTCAGCGCCGAGGTGGCGGCGGCACGGGCCGCCGGACGGCTCGACGCCATGATGGCCGCCGAGATGGAGGAGAACTTGACGGCCCTGGCGTCCATCCAAGCCGGCTGTGAACGCATCCGCACCACGCCGCTGCCCTTCACCTACACCCTGATGCTGCACCGGACGGCCTATCTGTACTGCCTGATGCTGCCGTTCGGTCTGGTGGACACCATCGGCTTCACCACGCCGCTGGTGGTGGGACTGATCTCGTACACCTTCTTCGGTCTGGATGCCCTGGGCGACGAGATCGAGGAACCCTTCGGCCTGCTGCCCAACGACCTGCCGCTGGACGCCCTGTGCACCCGCGTCGAGATCGACCTGCGCGCCGCCCTGGGCGAGACCGAGCTGCCGCAGGTCCCCCAGCCGGTGCAATACAGTCTGATGTGAGGAGGTGGAGGCTTACCGCCCCAGCAGGCCGTCGATTTCCGCCTGGGCCATGGCGCGATCGGAACCGTGGATGATGGACGAGGCGCAGTCCATCAGTGCCTGCGCGGCGCGGCTCAGCGCCTTGCAGGACTCCACCAGTTGCTCGGTGGCGGCGCCACCGGCGATTTCGGCATCGATGCGGTCGATGCCTTCGGTGATCAGGTGGTTGAGCTGGCCGATGGTTTCCTCGAACGGGCGGCGGTACTTGCTGGGCACCCGGTCATAGGCCTCGACGGCCAGCTGCTTGTCGCGAAAACTGGAATCGGCGAAGTGGTCCTTATAGGACTTGGGCTGCCACATCTTGCATTCCTCGACCATGTCCGGCATGTCCGGCAGCATGTCGAGCAGCATGACGATCTCGTTGAAGTGGTTCAGATAATCGGTGGCAAGGAGAGTCTGCGCACTGATGTTGGTGCCTTCGACTCTGGCACGGTACTCTTCGTACCCGGCCAATTCCTCCGACGGAATTTCCCCGTCCACAATCCTCTCCTCATCCTTCCCAGCCGCTATCCTGGCGCGCAGGCGGCGGTAATTCAAGCCCGGTGGTACGGATGGCCGGCCAGGATGGCCTGGGCACGCCACAGCTGTTCGGCCGCCATGGCCCGCACCAGCATGTGCGGCCAGGTCATGGCGCCGAACGACAACAGCAGGGTGGCGCGGCTGCGGACCGCGTCGCCGTGGCCATCGGCGCCGCCGATGAGGAAGGCCACATCGCCCACCCCGTCATCACGCCAACGACCCAGTTGGGCGGCAAAGGCTTCCGAGCCCGGGGACTTACCGCGTTCGTCCAGCGCCACCACCAGCGCCGAGGCGGGGATGGCGCCCAGCAGAAGCTCGGCCTCGCGTGCCTTGCGCTCCGCCACTGGCAGCGGCCGCTTCTCCTCGACCTCTCGCAGGGTTAGCGGCGGTGTCAGGCGGCGGGCATATTGCTGGAACAGGTCAAGCTCGGGGCCGGGCTTGGCCCGGCCCACCGCCGCCAGCCACAGGCGCACGGCGTGTTATGCCGGCACGTTCTGGGGTGCACGCACCCCCGACTGCGCCACTGCCATGGCGCTCGCCGCCACAGCCGCCGGCACGCCGCCCCACATCTTTTCCAGATTGTAGAAACTGCGCACTTCCGGGCGGAACAGATGGACGATGATGTCGCCGCCGTCGATCAGCACCCAGTCGCATTGAGGAAAACCCTCGGCGGCCGGATGCTGGCCGACGTCCTTCAGCTTGCGCATCAGGTGGTCGGCCATGGCGCCCACTTGGCGCGACGAGGCGCCGGTGGCGATGACCATGTGGTCGGCGATGCTGGACTTGCCGCGCAGGTCGACTACGACGATGTCTTCGGCCTTGTCGCCGTCGAGTGAATTAACGACGAGATCGACCAGGTCTTCCGCCGAAAGGGGGGCGGAGGGAGAAAAGGGTGTTATGGGTTTGCTCCTGTCCCAATGGTGTGTGCGTTCTCCGCGCCGTGCGCGCGGATGGCGGTAGCCGATGCCGGATGCAGCCTGGTATGCAGAAACACCCAGGCCGGCGGCCGGCGGCCGGAAAGCCCTCGCGCCGCCCGATCCTTCAACCGGAATCGGACGAAGCGCCGGGACGCCTTGGCGGCCAACGCCCCTTGAGAATAGGGAGAGCGGGCCAGAACCGCAACCGGTACAGATTGGAAAATGCGCGTCCACCGCGCCCAGCGGGACACCTGGACCAGATTGTCCGCCCCCATCAGCCAGACGAAGCGGACATGGCGAAAGCGCCGGCCCAGCTTGGCCAAGGTATCCACGGTGAAGCGCGTGCCAAGCCGTTGCTCGATGGCGGTGACACGGATCCGCGGATGCCCCCCGGCCACCGCCTGCGCCGATGCCAGCCGCTCGGCCAGCGGCGCCATGCCGGCCGGTGGCTTCAACGGGTTCTGCGGACTGACCAGCAGCCACACCTCGTCCAACCCCAGCAGCTTCAGCGCCAGCTCGGCCACATGCCGATGCCCCTCATGCGCCGGGTTGAACGACCCGCCCAGCAGGCCGATACGGGCCCGGCGGTTGTCGCCCCAGGGGTTGAGAGGGGGGCGTGTCATCGCAGC
>DATJKV010000183.1:0-4951 GCA_035491155.1 Magnetospirillum sp.
GTCACCGATGGTGGGAAAGGCGGCCACCGGCACCACCTTGTTCGGCGTCATGAACGTGATCTCCTCGCCCAGCGAGCGCCAATCGGCGGCCACCAGGATGCGGCCGATGCCGGGGCTGGACCGCAGGGCCTCGACCACCCATTCGCCCATGGGCCGGCCCGCCACCGGCAATACCGCCTTGTGGGGGACGTCGAAGGCATTGGCCAGCGGATCGCCGCCTTTGCGCGGGCCGGCCAACACCAGGGCCGTCAGCAGCGTCGGCGCCTTCATGGCGAACCCTTTCCTCGATGTCGGCGTCTCAAAGAACCCGCCATGCGTGCCCTGGTTCGCTTCAGCCTCGACAGCGGTACTCCGCTTAGACCATCGCGCGGGGCGCACGAAGCGGTTAAGGCTTGGGATCATGCCCGAGCCCCGCCGCCTTGCCGCCCGCTGGATCGGTTGGTCCCCGATACGCATCTGGGGGATGGTGCCGGTGGAGCGGCTGCGCCGCTCGCTGGCACGCGCCGGCATCTGGGATGCCGGGCCGTGGACCGGCCAGACGCCACCCATCCCGGCCTCGGTGCTGCTGCTGATGGGCGACCACGTCTATGCCTACGAGGTCATCGCCGCCTTGGTGCGCAGTCCGGACACGGTGCTGGTACGCGGCGACGGCCGTGCGGTGGCCGCCCACGTACCGCGCGAACGCGCCGAGGAAGCGGCGCACGCCCTCATCATGGGCGAGGAGGCGGCGCCCGACCTGCCCCGCAAACGCGGCCGCGACCTGGTGCCCGAGGCGGAATTGCGCCAGCGCCGCCGCACGAATCCCCTGGTGATGCCGGTCAGCGCGGAGCTCAGGGGCGAAGTGGAGAACCGGCTGTTTCAATACGCGAGCAAGGCCAGGACGGATCTGGTTAGCCTGCTGGTGTGGCCCCGCCCCGCCCGCGGACTGACCCGCTTCGCAGTCAAACTGGGGCTGACGGCCAATCAAGTGACCTCGTTCGGCCTGGTCCTTGCCCTGGCCGCCGCCCTGGCCTTCCATGCCGGCTGGCTGTCGCTGGGCCTGGCGGTTGCCTGGGCCATGAGCTTGACCGATGCGGTGGACGGCAGGCTGGCGCGCCTGACGCTCAGTACCTCGCAGGTGGGCACCACGCTGGAATCCGCGCTGGCGGTGCTGCATCCGCCGCTATGGTGGTGGGCGTGGTGGGCCGGTGGCGGCGCCCACGATTGGGCCATGGCGATCCTGGTGATGGGCAGCCTGCTGATCAAAGCCGAGGAATGGCTGTTCACCTGGCGCACGGGCTTTCCCATGCACGCATGGCAACGGTTCGATGGGCTCTACCGCCTAGTCTCTGCCCATCGCAACCTGGTGCTGTTGCTGTTGACCATCTCCCTGCTGGCCGGCCACCCCCAGACAGGCGCCGACGCTGCCGCCGTGTGGATGGCCGTCTGCGTGGTTGTGCACGCCGTGCGGCTGATCCAGGCGTGGCGGTCTGCACCACAAGGATGAGACTGGAAATCCTCGGCAACCATCCCCATGTGAGGTTCATGAGGCGACGTTGAACGCCATGGTCCACTGGCCCCCTCCCAACGGAGGGGGCTTTTTTCTTAATGGCTGGTGCCGGCCGAGTAGGTGATCTTGTTCCAGACGTTGTACTTGCCGATAGGGGCGCTCATGGGCAGGCGCTTCTCCTCGGCGAAGGTGGCGGCGTCGAGCACCAGCACGGCGCCATCCTTCTCGGACAGGGAGACCAGCACCTTCGAGCCATCGCGGTTGAACTCCACATGGCGGGTCAGGCGGCCGGGGGCCGGGCGGATGGTCTTGACCACCTCCAACGTGCGGGTGTCGATGATCTGGAGCGCATCCTTCTCGGGCCCCATGGAAACATCCACCCAGGCATAGGGCGACGCCTCGTGGCCGCGCATGAAGAAGCCCGGCCCCAGGGTGGGGATGCGCTTCACCGTGGCCCAGGTGGTCATGTCGATGATGCTGACGGCCGCGTCCTTCAGGTGCGGCGTCGCCATCATGGGCTTGCCGTCCTTGTGGAAGACGATGCCCGAGCCCAGGTGCGGCATGCCGCCCAGGTCGAGGTCGGCCACCTTTCGCTTCAGGTCCAAATCCACCACCATGCCCTTGGCGCCATCGCGCGAGGCGCCCATGACCCGCTCGTAGGCGGGGTCGAAGAAGAAATCGTCCAGGTAATCGGGCACGCGGATGCGCAGGGCCTGGAAACGGCCACCGGTGGACACGCCCTCCTCCAGCCCCTTCTCGCGGCTGTGGACCAGCCCGTTCATCACCGGGCCGGCATCGTCGGCATAGGGCAATTCCCAAATTTCCTGGAGGTCGCGCAGGGCGACCACGAAGGAATGCCTGGGCGGCGCGGTATAGACCGCCGACACCCGGCTGGTCTTGCCGTCGCCCGCCACCGGGATGACCTGGAGCGGCTTCAGATCGCCCGCGTCCAGTGCCACCAGGGTGTGCGGCAACACGTTGCCCACCATGAGGAAACGGCCGTCGTCGGACACAGCCACGTTGCGGCTGTTAATGCCGGCACGCACCTCGGCCATCAGCTTGCCGGTCCACATGTCCACCTTGGACACCCAGCCGTCGCGCGAGGCGAAATAGACGAAGCGCCCGTCCGGCGAGTACTTGGCACCGCCGTGCAGGGCGAAACGGCTCTGGAAGCGGTAGAGCGGCTCCATGCGGTCGCCGTCCACGATGGTGACGTGATGGTCACCGCCTTCCACCACGGTAAAGAGGTTGAGCGGGTCCGAGGCGAACGGCGGCACCTTGGGCAGGCTGGCCGGATCGGTCACCGTCACGTGGCTGGCCTTGATCTGCTCCATGCCCCAGGCGGGCACCTCGGGCAACGGCGTCATGACATACTTGGCCAGCGCCTTGACGTCGTCGGCCCCCAGGCGGTCCTTGAAGCCCGGCATCTGGGTGGCAGGCCGGCCATCAGCGATCACCGCCTCGGTCTCGCCCGGCTTGATGCGGCCCAGGTTCTCGGGCAGCAGCGCCGGCCCGAGGCCGCCCAGGCGGTCGGCGCCATGGCAGCTGGCGCAATGGCTGGCATAGACCTGGGAAACATCGTCGGCGTAAGCCCCGGTTGACGCCAATAGAACTAGGGCAAGAACGGCCGTCCTCATGCCGCGATCTCCTGATCGGTAAGGTAGCAGCCGGGGTCCTCGGCCCAGCAATCTTTATGGATGCTTTCCGCCCGCACCCGGCTGTTGCCGTTGCACAACAGCAGGTGGGCGCAGCTGCCGCAGCGTCCCGACAGCGTGCGCGGATGTTGCTTCAGGCCCGCCATCAGCGGGTCCGAGACGTCGGACCAAATTTCCGAGAACGGCCGCTGGCGCACGTTGCCCAATCGGCGGTGCCACCACATGGTGTCGGGGTGGACCCAGCCCAGATTGTCGATATTGGCCACGTTGCGGCCCGAGGCGTTGCCGCCCCACTGCACCAGCTTGGCGCGGATGTGGCCGGCGTGCTCGGGATAATTCTCTTCCACCCACTTGAGGAAATAGACGCCGTCGGCGTCGTTGTTGCCGGTGACGAATTCCACATCGGGGGTGTGCTTCGCCACCGCGAACAGGTGATCCATGGCCTTGCGGGTGAGCAGGCTGTCGGCGTCCTCACCCCTGTTGTGGTTGCCGCGTCCGGCGTAATTCAGGTGGGACAGGTAGAACTTCCCCACCTTCTCGGCACGCAGCATCACCAGGATGGGGTTCAGGTGGGCGGCATTGTCGCGGGTCATGGTGAAGCGCAAGCCCACTTTGATGCCGCGTTCGGCGCACAGTCGGATGCCGCTTAGCGCCTCGTCATAGGCGCCCACCCGGCCGCGGAAGGTGTCGTGCACGGCGCCGATGCCGTCCACCGAGATGCCCACGTAGTCGAAGCGGGCCCGCGCGATGCGGTCGGCCATGGCGGCATCGATCAAGGTGCCGTTGGTTGACAGGGCTACGCTGGGAAAGCCCAGGCGTTTGGCTTCCGCCGTCAACTCGAACAGATCGGGGCGCAGCAGCGGCTCGCCGCCCGACAGGATCAGCGCCGGCACGCCGAAGCGGCGCAGGTCGCCCATCACCTCGACGATCTCGGCGGTGGTCAGCTCGCCTTCGAAATCCTTGTCGGTGGAGGCGGAATAGCAATGCCGGCAGGACAGGTTGCAGCGCCGCACCAGGTTCCAGATCACCACCGGTCCCTTGGGGTCGCGGCGCGGCCCCACGGGAGACGGTTGGTCCAGCTCGCGCAGGAAATGGCTGAGGCGGAACATGGGCGGATCCTTATGTCAGGCGCAGGCCGGTCTTCTTCAGGATGCGGGTGGAGAACAGCACCTGGTGGCCGCGATCCAGCTCACCCAAGGCCGCGGCCAGGTCCTCCACCAATCCCTTGGCGGTCGCCTCGTCGCGGGCGTGAATCATGGCGAACAGGTTATAGGGCCAGTACGGCGGCCGGCGCGGGCGCTGATAGCAGTGGCTGACGAAGCCCAGGCCGACCATGCGCCGTCCCGCCTCCTCCACCGCCTCGTCGGCCACATCCCACACGGTCATGCCGTTGAAGCGATAGCCGAGCGCATAGTGGTTGGGCACAGCGGCGATGCGGCGAACGATGCCGTCCGCCTGCATGGCGGCCAGGCGCGCCATCACCAGATCCGGCTCCAGCCCCAGGGCCTCGGCCACGGCACCGTACGGGTCTGGCACCAGCGGCAGGCCGCCTTGCGTGGCGACGATGATGGAGCGGTCGATATCGTCCAAAGCCCTCATGCCTTTATCCTCAAGCCCACGTGGAACTCACGGATCTTTGGCATGTCATAGACCGGCAGGCCGGTGCGCGCCTCGACTTCGGTCAAGACCTCGTCGACCCGCTTGCGGCTTTCGCCGGCCACCACGAACCACATGTTCAGCGCATGGTCGCGGGCATAGTTGTGGGCCACCTCGGGAAAGGAATTCACCACCGCCGCCACCCATTCAA
>DATJKV010000184.1:0-2147 GCA_035491155.1 Magnetospirillum sp.
GAGATGGCTGGCCAGCAGGCGGACCTTGTACCCGTTCCTTGACAGCGCGTTGTCGTACAACGTCGGCATGACTTACTCCGCCGCCCGGGCGGTCTTCGCCTTCAGGTACTGGCCGATCGCCGCCGCGGCGTCGCGGCCGTCGCGGATGGCCCATACCACCAGCGAGGCGCCGCGCACGATGTCGCCGGCGGCGAAGACGCCGTCGAGCGAGGTCATGGCGGTGCGGTAGTCGGTCTTGACGGTGCCCCAGCGGGTGACTTCAAGGCCGGGCTCGCCGAACAGGGCCTGCTGGTCCTCGGGGTCGAAGCCCAGCGCCTTGATCACCAGATCGGCCGGGATGGTGAAGTCCGAGCCCTCGATGGCAACCGGGGTCTGGCGGCCCGAGCCGTCAGCGACGCCCAGGTGCATGCGCACGGCCTTGACGCCGGTGGCCTTGCCGTCGCCCAGAATGGCGGTAGGGGCGGCCATCCACTCGAACGACACGCCTTCCTCCTCGGCATGGGCCACTTCGCGCTGCGAGCCCGGCATGTTGGCGCGGTCGCGGCGATAGAGGCATTTGACCGACTTCGCCCCCTGGCGGATGGCGGTGCGCACGCAGTCCATGGCGGTGTCGCCGCCGCCGATGACCACCACGTCCTTGCCGGCGGCGTTCAGCGTGCCGTCCTCGTAGGCGGCGACCGTGTCGCCCAGGCTGACCTTGTTGGAGGTGATCAGGTAGTCCAGCGCGGCATGGACGCCGGCCTGGGCGTCGCCCGACACGCCCAACTCGCGGGCCTTGTAGACGCCGGTGGCGATCAGCAGGGCATCGTGCTTGGCGCGCAGTTCGGCGAAGGTGACGTCGCGGCCGATCTCGATGCCGGTCTTCAGCTCGACGCCGCCCTCGGCCAGCAGCTTGGTCCGGCGCTCGACCACCGACTTGTCCAGCTTGAAGCCGGGGATGCCGTAGATCATCAGGCCGCCCATGCGGTCGTGGCGGTCGTAGACGGTGACCTGGTAGCCGAACCGGCGCAGCATGTCCGCCGCCGCCAAGCCGCCCGGGCCGCCGCCGATGATGCCCACCGAGCGGTCAAGCTCCTGGCGCGGCTTCGGCGGCTTGACCCAGCCATTGGCGAAGGCGGTCTCGGTGATGTGCTTCTCCACCGCGCCGATGGTGACGCTGCCGTGCTTGGACTGCTCCAGCACGCAATTGCCCTCGCACAGGCGGTCCTGCGGGCAGATGCGGCCGCAGATCTCGGGGAAGGTGTTGGTGGCCGACGAAGCGGCATAGGCCTCTTCCATGCGCCCTTGCGCGGTCAACATCAGCCAGTCGGGGATGTTGTTCGCCACCGGGCAGTGGATTTGGCAGAACGGGATGCCGCACTGCTCGCAGCGCGAGGCCTGGCCACCGGCCCGCTCCTCATCGAAGGGCAGGTAGATCTCGCCGAAGTCCTTGGCCCGATCGGCCGCCGCCCGCTTGTCGGGCGATTGCTGATGGAGGCGGATGAACTGGAGCATCTTGCGGGTCATGGCACGAATCCTGGAAGCAGGGCATGAAAAGCCGAGGGTCTTTCTACGCCAGGGCGCGCGCGGAAAACCAGCAAAAAATGCACTATAGGACAATCATGCTGCCATAAATCTCCCGAGGGGCAATGAAAGTGCCGCAATCGCAGTGGAGGGAATGCTGACAATAGGTCCGAAATGAGACTATTCACGCCCTTCCCGCAAAACCACGCCGAATGGTATATAGGCCAAATGCTAGGGAGTAGGCGGTCGTGACCCTCCTCGATGTTGTGTTAGTCGCTCTCGTCCAGGGCATCGCCGAGGTGCTGCCGCTGGGCGCCTCCGGACATCTGGTCCTGCTGGGCAGTCTGGCGGCCGACCCGCAGGCGCGCGCCGCAGTCATCGTCGCCGCCAATTTGGGCATCGTCCTCGCCCTGCTGCTCTACTTCTGGCGCGACATCTTCGTGATGGGCCGTGCGGTGGTGAAACTGGCCAAGGGCCGCATGGATCCGGGCGGCCGCCTGCTGCTCCAAGTGCTGCTGGGAACGGTGCCGGCGTTGGTGCTGTCCTGGGGCTTCGCCGAGCTGGGTGGCGGCACCGGCGGCCGTATCGTGGCCGCCTCGGCGCTTACGGTGTTCGGCCTCTTCCTGTTGGCCGCCGACCGCCTG
>DATJKV010000185.1:0-3131 GCA_035491155.1 Magnetospirillum sp.
CCTGCTGTTCCGAGCGTTCCGACAGGTCCTGCGACCCGGCCGCCACCTCGGAGGCCGCCGAGTTGATCTGGCTGG
Organism: Magnetospirillum sp.; assembly: GCA_035491155.1. GTDB lineage: Bacteria > Pseudomonadota > Alphaproteobacteria > Rhodospirillales > Magnetospirillaceae > Magnetospirillum. The sequence continues at coordinate 76 of DATJKV010000185.1, forward strand.
CGCCGGAATTGATGTTGGTGACGATCTCGAACAGCTTGTCGGCGGTCTGGTTGACGTCGCCCTTCAACTGGCCGAACAGCCCGCCATACTGGTTGGTGATGCGCTGGGTGAGGTCGCCGCGCGCGACGGAGGCGAGCACGGCGGCGACGTCCTTCAAGGCGATGCCGGTCAGGTTGACCAGGTTGTTGACGCCCTCGCACAGGTTCAAGAGGAAGCCGTCCTTGCCGGCCAGCTCGATGCGGCGGTCGAGGTCGCCCTCGGACGCCGCCTTGGCCACCTCGGCCACCTCGGCGACGATGGCGACTTCGCGGGCGCGCTGCTCGGCCTCGGCCTTGGCCTCAGCGGTGCGCGCGGCCTCGGCCTCGTCTTCCATGCGCTTCTTGTCGACGGCGTTCTGCTTGAACACCTGCACCGCCTTGGCCATCTCGCCGATCTCGTCGGTGCGCTCCAGCGCCGGCACGGTGACGTCCAGCTTGCCGCCGGCCAGTTCGCCCATGGCGCTGGTCATGCGGAAGATGGGCACCAGGATGGAGCGGGCGATCAGGTAGGCGAAGGCCAAGCCGAGCACGACGGCGATGGCCGAGAGCACGGCCGACGTGGTGCGCTTGCTGGTGGCCGTGTCGATGGCTTCGCCGCCCAGTTTGTTCATGGACTCCAATTGGGACTGCTTCACCTTGCCCGAGACGTCGCGCATCTGATCGGCGATCTGGGCATTTTCCTTGTTGACCAGACGGTCGATGCCCAGGGTGGCGGAGACAACGTCACCGAATGCGGCGGCGTAGACCGGCACTTGGCCCAACACCTCTTGGGCGACCTTCTTGTGCCGCGCATCGCGGGTGTGCTCCACCAGGGTCTTCAGTGCCGCTTCCGTTTCGGTGAAATAGGCGCGCGCATCGTCAGCCAGCTTCTGGTCGGGGGTAGCCAGGAAGCGGTTGGCGTTCAGGCGGGCCAGCAGCAGCCGTTCCTGCGCCTTGCCGGCATAGACCGCCGTCTCCAGGTCCTTGTCCGCCATGGCGGAGTCCATCATCTCTGTCAGCCGGGTACGCATCTCAGCGCCGGTGGGGAAAAGGCGTTCGTTGACCGCCTTGTCGCGGCTGATGCGCAGCTCTGCGACCTTCTCGAAATTGGCCGAGTATTGTTCGAACAGCTTGCTGAGTTGTTCCAGCATCGCTTTACGTTCGGCACTGCGCGTCGCGGAAACTGCGTCGGTCAGGTCCTTGCGCAGCAGGCCCTGCAAGTCGCGTACGCGCGTCATGGCCTTGTCGTCGCCCAGGGCGCCGGTATAGACCAGCACGTTACGGCGCAGTCCGACCACATTGCGTTCGATGGTCATGACCCGGGTCGCGTTGTCGGCGATCCGGTCATACTCAGTGAAGATGGCGCTTACGCTATTGAAACCCCAGACAGCCAAGGCGGCCACAATGACGAGGAAGGCGATGATCAGGGTGAAGCCACCCCAGATACGGCCTTTGACAGTCACGCCCGAAAGCTTGGACATGGGAAATCCCCCCTTTTATCTTTTTTCAGGCAGCGTGTTCCCCGCTCGCCAATAAATCGGCCAACAGCAGCGTTTCCAAATCCAGCAGTGCCACCATGCGGCCTTCCACCCCCACCAGGCCGGTCAGGCACTTGCCCGCCTCGCTCTGGCTGATGTCGGGAACCGGCTGGATGTCGTCGCCGGGCACGGTGATGATGTCGGCCACCGCGTCCACCAGGATGCCCACCACCCGCTGGGCGACCGACACCACGATGATGACGTGGCGGGCCTCGGCCTGGGTCAGGCCGCCGCCGAAGCGGGCGCGCAGGTCGACGATGGGGATGATGGCGCCGCGCAGGTTGATGACGCCGCGCATATGGGCCGGGGCGTTGGGCAACTCGGTGGTTGCCGTCCAGCCCTTGATCTCGCGGATGGCCATGATGTCGACGCCGTATTCCTCGTCACCGATGGTGAACGAGATGAACTGGCGCACGTCGCCCTTGGCCCCTTTGTTGTCGTTGTCCATGGGCCCCCCTGACTTTGACCGCGCAGTCAGTATAACCCAAAGGCGAGAGGGCGTAAGTGGAATATGCGGATAAGGTTTTTCTACACGGAAGGGGTAGGCAAGCGCCTATTCAGCCGCCTGCGCCGTTCCTCCGGGCTGGCCGGTCACCAGTTTTTCGCCCATGACGCGCAACGCGCCCACGTCCAGGATCAGGGCGACGCGGCCGTCGCCCAGGATCGTCGCCGCCGAGATGCCCTCCACCGGGCGGAAATTGGCGTCCAGCGACTTGATCACCACCTGCTGCTGGCCCAGAAGCTCGTCCACCAGCAGGCCCACGCGGTCGCCGCCCTCGGTCTCGACCACCACCACCAGACCTCGGGTGGGGTCGGTAATGGCGTTGTAGATGCCGAACAATTGATGCAGCGGGATCAGGCGGATGTACTCGCCCCGCAGGGTCAGCACGTCGCCCACGTCCACCAGGGTGCGGGCCTGGTGCGGCGCCGGGCGCAGGCTTTCGACAATGTTGGTGAGCGGCAGCACGTAGCGCTGGCCGCCGATGGCCACCAGCATGCCGTCCATCACCGCCAGCGTCAGCGGCAGCGACAGGATGAAGCGCGAGCCGGCGCCGGGAGTGGACTGCACCACCACGCGGCCGCCCACGTCCTGGATGTTCTTGCGCACCACGTCCATGCCGACGCCACGGCCGGACACGTCGGACAGCGCCGCGGCGGTGGAGAAGCCGGGCGCGAAGATCAGCATGTCGATCTGTTCGTCGGTGAGCTGCTGGCCGCGCTCCACCAAACCCTTTTCGATGGCCTTTTCCAGCACGCGCTGGCGGTCGATGCCGCGGCCGTCGTCGGTGATCTCGATGATGATGCGGCCGGAACGGTGTTCGGCGGCCAGGTGGATGGTGCCCTCCGCCGGCTTGCCGACGGCGATGCGCTCCTCCGGGGTTTCCAGGCCGTGGTCGAGGGCGTTGCGGATCAGGTGGGTGAGGGGATCGGACAATTGTTCGATCACCGTCTTGTCCACCTCGGTGTTCTCGCCGCTCATGACCAGGCGGGCCTGCTTGCC
>DATJKV010000186.1:0-1608 GCA_035491155.1 Magnetospirillum sp.
CGGGATCAAGGCCCGGCTGGTTTCGCTGCGCCTGCTGTCTCCGTCCCGCCCCGACGCCATGGCCAAGGCCCTGGCCGGGGTCAAGAAGGCGCTGGTGGTGGAAATGTCCCATCAGGGGCAGTTCCACAAATACCTGCGGGCCGAATACGACCTGCCGGAAACCCAGCTGTTGAACCGTGCCGGCCCGCTGCCCTTCCGGCCGCACGAAATTCACTCTCGCCTGCTTGCCATGGGAGGGAAGTAAGCCATGACCGACAATTGCGCTCTCGCTTATACCGCCAAGGACTACAAGTCCGAGGTCAAGCCGGTCTGGTGCCCGGGCTGCGGCGACTATTCGGTGCTGTCGTCCGTCACCAAGGCCTTCGCCGACCTCAACCTGGAACCCCACAACACCGCCGTGGTGTCGGGCATCGGCTGTTCCAGCCGTATCCCCGCCTATACCAACTGCTACGGCTTCCACACCATCCACGGCCGCTCGCTGGTGGTGGCCACCGGCCTGAAGCTGGCCCGTCCCGATATGACGGTGCTGGTGGCCGGCGGTGACGGCGACGGTTTCTCCATCGGCGGCAACCACTTCCTGCATTCGTGCCGGCGCAACGTGGACATGACCTACGTGGTCATGGACAACCGCGTCTACGGCATGACCAAGGGCCAGCCCTCGCCCACCACCGAGGCCGATTGGGACGCGTCCGCCATGGCGCCGCCCGGCGGCACCGGCATGACACCGTTCAACCCGTTGGCCATCGCGCTGACGGCGGGTGCCAATTTCGTCGCCCGCGCCTTCGCCGGCGATCCCAACGGCACCGCCGCCATCATCGCCGAGGCCATCCGCCATCCCGGCTTCTCGTTCGTGGTGGTGATGAGCCCGTGCGTCACCTTCCGCGAGGAACAGCGCGAATGGAAGAACGTGATGCGTCCGGCTCCCGACCAGACTACGTCCGACGCCGCGGAAGCGGCCAAGCGGCTGATGATGGACGACGGCTACAACATCGGCGTCCTTTATAAGGGCGACCGCCGTCCGTACAAGCCGGTCACCGGCTCGGGATCCACGGCAGCCGATCTGGACGCCGAGTTCGCCCTCTGATGACCGAAGCCTTTGGGCATATTCGGAGTTCCGCCGACCTTTTCGCCATCGCCCGCGCGATGGAGGAGCGGTCGGCGGAGCGCTATCGCGATCTCGCCGAGGCCTTCGAGATGTCCTGCAACCAGGACACCGCGGAGGCCTTTCGCGAGTTGGCCGCCATGGAGGACGAACACGCCACCGCCTTCCCGGCGGCGCCGCTTCCCCATGCCCGCGCCCTGGACTGGTTCGAGCAGGCGCCCGAACTCGCCGATCCCGACGCCGTCCATTACCTGATGCTGCCGTGGCACGCCTTCGACCTAGCCTTGCGCGCCGAGGAACGGGCCTGCACCTTCTTCACCGATTTGGCCATGGCCGCCACCACGACCGAGGTGCGCGCCCAGGCCCACGAACTGGCCGAACGTGAAAAAGGCCACGTCGAGCACATCCGCACCCGCCGCGATTCCTGCCCCGAGCCCCATCCGGGCTGGTGGGACGACCAGGACGGGCCGAACTGGGATGCGGATTGATCATTAAAGCCCTCTCCC
>DATJKV010000187.1:0-5808 GCA_035491155.1 Magnetospirillum sp.
GAACAGCGGCACGCCCGCCGGCAGGCGCGACAGGAAGTCGTCGAAGCGCATGAAGGCGTCGTCGGGCGACACCGTGGTGGCCATGGCGCCCAGCAGGGCAGGGGTCAGTTCGGTCAACAATTCGCGCGCCCGGGTGGAGCGGGTGGCGCGGATGCGGCCGTGGTGCCAGCCGCGGATGGTGGAACACACCGCATCCGCCGAGGCGTAGCCCATTTCGGCCAGGGTGCGCACGGTGTCGGGGTCGTTCTCGCCGCCGGTGAACACCAGGTTGCCGTGGGCGCCCAGCGCCGGCGAATCCTCGAACAGCTTGGCGTAATGGGCCTCGACGGTCTGCAGCCGGCGGGTCAGCGCCTCGGAGAACGAGTCGATGTCGGCAAAGCCCATGAACGCCGCCAGCTCGGTCAGGCGGGCCGGCGAATCCGGCAGCGTCTGGGTCTGCTTGTCGTCGATCATCTGCAGCCGGTGCTCCAACTGGCGCAGGAAGCGGTAGGCCTCTTCCAACTGGTCGGCCACCTCCGGCTGGGTGTGGCCCAGATCGACCAGGGAGTGCAGGGCGTCCAGCGTGCGCGAGCAGCGCATCTCGGGCTCGCGCCCGCCCCAGATCAACTGCTGGGTCTGGGCGAAGAACTCGATCTCGCGGATGCCGCCGCGCCCCAGCTTGATGTTGTGGCCCGCCACCGCGATGGTGTGGCCGCCGCGGAAGGCGTTGATCTGGCGCTTGATGGAATGGATGTCCTGGATGGCGGCGAAATCCAGCGACTTGCGCCAGATGAACGGGCGCAGGAACTTGAGGAAGGCGGTGCCCACGTCGGCATCGCCGGCCACCTGGCGCGCCTTGATCATGGCGGCGCGCTCCCAGTTCTGGCCGAACCCCTCGTAATAGGTCTCGGCCGCCACCAGCGACACCGCCACCGGGGTCGAGCCCGGATCGGGGCGCAGGCGTAAATCGGTGCGGAAGACGTAGCCGTGGATGGTGCGCTCGTCCAGCAGCTTCACCAGGTCCTTGGTCAGCGCGATCATGCACTCGGGCAGGCTGCGCCGGCCGGTGTAGTCCAGCTTTTCGTGGTCGTAGAAGACGATCAGGTCGATGTCGCTGGAATAGTTCAGTTCGCGGGCGCCGAATTTGCCCATGCCCAGCACCACCAGGCCGGAGTCGCGCTCGGGGTCGTCCGGGTGGGGCAGGGTGAACTCGCCCTTGGCCGCCTCGCGCCGCAGCAGGAAGCGCACCGCGTGACGGGTGGCGGCTTCGGCGAAGTCGGCCAAGGCGCCAGTGACCTGTTCCAGCTCCCACTGCCCGGCGATGTCGGCCAGCGCCACCAGCAGGGCGGTGCGCCGCTTGGCGAGGCGCAACAGCGCCATCAGCTTCGCCATGTCGGTCTCGGCCCAGGCATCCTGGGCCAGCCGGTCGGTCAGTTCGGCAAAGGCCTGGTCGGGACCGACCTCCAGCAGGCGGCGCAGGAAGGCCGGCTCGTTCAGGGTGCAAAGGGACAAGAAAGGCGAGTTGCCGAACACCCGCGCCAGCAACGCGTTTGCCTTGAAATCGCCAGGAAGTGCCCGCATGAATTGGGCGAGATCCTGGTCCTCCTGTTCGTCCGCCAGTTCAGCCCAGCGTTCAAAGCCGCGCGCCTGGGCGCCGGTATCGGCGATAAGCGGCAAAGCCCGCTCATTCACGGGAAAGTTCACCTTGTGCAATCCCATATGTTGTGTTTCTTCACACTGGTGAATTCGGGAGGAGGGGTCAAGTTGGACATGGAGGCCGAACGCTAGTGGTTCATGGCGCCGTCAGAAGCCTGTTCCGGCTTCTTGGAGCCCTCCTCGTCGGCCTGTTGATCGCGCTTACCCTGTTCGTCTGGCGCCTGTCCAGCGGGCCGATCGAGCTCGATTTCCTGACGCCGTATATCGAGGAGGCCCTGACCGCCAAGGATGGCGGCTTTTCCGTGCGCCTGCAGACCACCGTGCTGGCGCTAGGCAAGGGCGACCGGATGGTCGAAATCCGCGCCATCGACGTCAAGGCATTCTCCGCCAATCCGGACCAGCCCATCGCCACCGTGCCCGAGGTGGCGCTGACCCTGAACGGCCGGGCACTGCTGTCGGGCGTGCTGGCTCCCAATTCGGTCTATTTGTATCGCCCGCGCCTGCATCTGGTGCGCGATCCCAACGGCGTCTTCCAGTGGGGCCTGGGCGACGATACCCCGTCCGAGGCCCAATCCTCCGAAGGCCAATCCAACGACGTGGTGCGCCAGCTGCTGGACGCCCTGGTGGGCGAGCCTGATTCGCGCCAGCCCGGCCGCTCGCTGCAACGGGCGGCGATCATCGATGCCGATCTGAGCATCGAGGACCGCAAGCTGATGACCACCTGGCACGCGCCCGACGCCGATCTGGAGCTGCGCCGGGTGCCCGCCGGGGTGACGGTGCAGGCACGCATGGTGCTGGACCTGGCCGGCGAGGAGGGCGCGCTGTCCGCCAACGCCCTGTACAACAAGTCCGCCGATATGGTGGAGGCCGAAGCCTGGCTGTCGGGACTGCGTCCGGCCACCTTCGCCCACCTCGATCCGTCGCTGAATCCGCTGCAGGCACTGGACATGCCACTGGCCGGCGTGGTGCGGGCCAAGGTGCGGCCGTCCGGCGCGCTGGACTCTCTGAGTTTCGAGCTGGCCGGCGGCAGTGGCCACCTGAATGTGCCGGCGCCGGTGAATTTCTCCCACAAGGTCGAGATGGCCCAATTGCGCGGCCAGATCACCGACGGCATGAGCCGGGCGCGGTTGGACGAGCTGTCCGTCGATTTGGGCGGCCCGCGGCTGATTCTGGCAGCCACCGCCGACGGCCTGGGCGGCGCCACCCAGCTGAAGCTGGATGCCCGTCTTGAGAACGTGCTGTTCGACGAGCTGCCGAATTTGTGGCCGGCGATGGTGGTGCCCAATGCGCGCGAGTGGGTGACCGCGAACCTGTCCAAGGGGGTGGCGCGCGAGGCTCGCGCCGCCGTCTCGGCCCATTCGCCCTCCGGGACTTTCGACGACCTGGTGGTCGATCACGTGGACGGCGAGTTGCAGGGCGAGGGCGTTACGGTCAACTACCTGCACCCCATGCCGGCGGTGAAGAACGCCCAGGCCTTGGCGACCTTCGACGCGTCGGACTTCCGCATCAACGTCAAGGGCGGCGAGGTCTACGGCCTGAAGGTTCAGGACGGCCTGGTCGTGCTGTCCGGGCTGGACCAGGCCGACCAGTTCGCCGACATCGATTTGAGCATCGCCGGTCCGGCGCAGGATGCCCTCAAGCTCATCGACAACAAGCCGCTGCGCTACGCCTCGGCGCTTGGTATCGACCCGGCCACGGTGACGGGCGAGGCCACCACGCGGCTGAAGCTCAAGTTTCCGCTGCTGGCCAATCTCAGGATCGACGACCTGGGGGTGAAGGTGCATTCCTCCACCAAGGGGGTGTCGATCCCCAACGTGGTGATGGGCCAGGACCTCTCCAAGGCCGACTTGGAGATCGACGTGGACCCCAAGGGCCTGGATGCCTCCGGCCAGATCGTGCTGGGCTCCATTCCGGGCGAGCTGAAATGGCGCGAGAACTTCACCTCCAAAAACGTGCCCTTCCGGTCGCGCTATCAGGTGCAGGCTCCCCGCATCGAGGAGGCGCAGCGCAAGGCGCTGGGCTTCGACGGTCCGCCTTTCGTCTCGCCGTTCATCTCGGGCCCGGTGGGCGCCTCGGTGGTGGCTACCCTGTACGGTGGCGGCCGTGGCGACATCGACGCCAAGGTCGACCTGACGCCCGCGCGCATGAGCCTGCCCGGCATGGGCTGGCGCAAGGAGGACCGCACCACTGGCGGCGCCCAGGTGCAGGTCAAGCTGGACAAGAACCGCGTCGTCGCGGTGCCCTATTTCGTCATTAACGCGGGCGACCTGCAGACCAACGGCTCGGTCTCGTTCAATGGCGACGGCAGTGTGCGCCGGGTGGATTTCGGCCGCCTCACCTATGGCGGCAAGACCGAGGTGGAAGGATTCATCGGGTTCAGGAGCGGCTCGCTGGATATCTCCATGCGCGGCCCGAGCTTCAACGCCGAGCCGCTGGTAGGCAAGGACGACACCGAGACCCCGGCCGAAGCCGATGCGGCCGCCGCCAAGCGCCAGGGACCGCGCATCAAATCCGACCTGCCGCCCATGAGCATCAGCGCCCAGGTGAAGACCATGTGGGTGTCCAAGGAGGGCAAGCTCTATAACGCCGTAGTCGCCATGTCGCGCGACGAGGACGACTGGCGGAGCATGTCGATCAAGGCCGGCTTGGGCAACGGCAAGAACTTCCAGATGACCTTGCAGCCGGCGGGACCGGACAAGCGCTCGCTCAAGATCCTGTCCGACGACGCCGGCACCGTGCTGCGGGCGTTCGACACCTACGAGCACATGACCGGCGGCCGGCTAGAGGTGGACGCCGCCTATGACGACAGCCGCGACGATCAGCCCCTGTCCGGCACGGTGCGCATCAGCGACTACCACATCGCCAATGCACCGGTGCTGGCCCGCCTGCTGACCGTGGCGGCGCTGACCGGAATCCTTGATGTGCTCAAGGGCGAGGGCGTGTCTTTCACCAATCTGGACGCTCCCTTCACCCTGACCGACGGGCTGGTGACGCTGAAGGATGCCCGAGCCTACGGCTCGGCGCTGGGCATCACCGCCAAGGGTGAGATCGATTTGGACCGCGGTCGCATGGCGGTGGAGGGCACGGTGGTGCCGGCCTACGCCATCAATTCCGTGCTGGGCAACATCCCGCTGCTCGGCTGGCTGGTCACCGGCGGCGAGAAGGGAAGCGGCCTGCTGGCCTTCAATTATTCCATGAAGGGGCCGAGCCAGGAGCCCGACGTCGTCGTCAACCCGCTTTCCGCCTTGACCCCCGGCTTCCTGCGCAACCTGTTCAACATCTTCGACAACGGCAGCGAGACCGAAGCCCGCAAGAAGCAGCAGTGAGGCTGCATGGGCTTGTGATGCTCCCGCTCATTTGGAGTGTTTTTCCGTCTTGGCCGGGCTTGACCCGGCCATCCACGTCTTTCCGCAAGCATGTGCCGGACGGAACCGCGTGGATGCGCGGATCACGTCCGCGCATGACGGCGGTATGCCGGCGTCGGTAGACCCTGGATCGGCACCGTCCAATGAAAAACGCCCGCCGGAAGGCGGGCGTTTCGTTAGAACCGGGAAGGCCGGGTTTATTCGGCCTGCTCGGAATCGTCGTGGTCCTCGTATTGGGGCGCCACGCTGCCGGCGCGCGGGCGGGCCAGCGCCACCGCCTTTTCCAGGTCGGCCTCGGTGCACAGGCCAAGCGTCACCGGATTGCGCGGCTTGATGTTGGCTGCATTCCAGTGGGTCTTTTCCCGCACCGACTGGATGGTCGGCTTGGTGGTGCCGATCAGCTTGCACAGCTGGGCGTCGGTAAGCTCGGGGTGATGCTTCAGCAGCCAGGCGATGGCGTCCGGGCGGTCCTGGCGCTTGGACACCGGAGTGTAGCGGGCACCCTTGGGCTTGGAGCGCGGCTGCGGATAATCGGTCACGTTGATCTTCAGGCGCAGATCGGAATCGGCTTCGCAGCGTTCCAACTCCTCACGGGAGATCTGGCCGTTGGCGACGGGGTCGAGGCCGACGATGCCAGTGGCCACTTCACCATCGGCAATGGCCTGCACCTCCAGCGGGTGCAGCCCGCAGAAGTCGGCGATCTGCTCGAAGGTGAGCGCGGTGTTCTCGACGAGCCAGACGGCGGTCGCCTTGGGCATGAGCGGCAGAGCCATAAATCCTCCTTTGGGCATCGAGCGGACCAAATGGT
>DATJKV010000188.1:0-2142 GCA_035491155.1 Magnetospirillum sp.
TCGGTCTTGTACTGGTCCTTCAGCGGGGCCTGGAGGGAGCGAAGTTCGTCGGCGTTCATTATGGTTAAGCCTCCTTGGACAGGTTTTCTTGGCGACGACGAACAATGTCGTCCACTACGGCCGGATCGGCAACGGTGGACGTGTCGCCGAAATTCTCGAAATCGTTGGCCGCCACCTTGGTGAGGATGCGGCGCAGGATCTTGCCGGCGCGGTTCTTGGGCAGAGCCGGCGCCCACTGGATCACGTCGGGGGTGGCGATGGGACCGATGCGGGCGCGCACCCAATCGACGATTTCCTTGCGCAATTCCTCGGTCTCGCCCCGTCCCTCCTTCAGGGTCACATAGGCGAACACACCCTGGCCCTTGAGGTCGTGGGGGTAGCCCACCACCGCCGATTCGGCGACCGCCGGGTGGGACGAGATGGCGCTTTCCAGTTCCACCGTGCCCAGCCGGTGGCCGGACACGTTGATGACGTCATCGACGCGGCCCGAGATGCGGTAATAGCCGTCCTCGTCCCGCCTTACCCCGTCGCCGGTGAAGAAACGGCCGGGATAGGGGGCGAAATAGGTGCGGATGAAGCGCTCGTGGTCGTGCAGGATGGTGCGGGCCTGGCCGGGCCACGAGCCGCGGAAGCACATGTTGCCCTCGCCCGCGCCCTCCAGCGTGTTGCCTTGGGAATCCACCACCTCGGGACGGATGCCGAAATAGGGCTTGGCCGCCATGCCGGGCTTGTTGGGCACCGCGCCGGGAATGGGGGTCAGCAGCACGGCGCCGGTCTCGGTCTGCCAATAGGTGTCGACGATGGGGCAGCGGCCGCCGCCCACCACCGAGTGATACCAGCGCCAGGCCTCGGGATTGATGGGTTCGCCCACGCTGCCCAACACGCGCAGGCTCGACAAATCGTGCTTCCGCACCGGCCCCTCGCCTTCGCGCATCAGCGAGCGCAAAGCCGTGGGCGCGGTGTAGAAGATGCCCACCTTGTGCTTCTCGATGATGGACCACCAACGCGACGAATCGGGCCAGGTGGGAACGCCCTCGAACATCACCGAGGTGGCGCCGTTCAGCAGCGGTCCGTAGATCTTGTAGGTGTGCGCGGTGACCCAGCCCACGTCGGCGGTGCACCAGAACACATCGCCTTCATGCCAATCGAAGATGATGCGCCACGACGTGCCGGCATGGACCAGATAGCCGCCGGTGGTGTGCACCAGCCCCTTGGGCTTTCCGGTGGAGCCCGAGGTGTAGAGGATGAACAGCGGATCCTCGGCCCCCACTTCCACCGGCTCGCACCATGGCTCGGCGGCCGCGACGGCCTCGTCGTACCAGAGATCGCGGCCAGGGGTGAACGGCACCTGCGCGCCCGAGCGGCGCACCACCACCACGTTCTTGATGGAGGGCCGGTTGGCGATGGCGGTGTCGGCGTTCTTCTTCAACGGCACGACACGGCCACCACGATGGCCCTCGTCGGCGGTAATCAACACCTTGGCGCCGGCATCCTCGATGCGGTTGGACAGCGCTTCCGACGAGAAACCCGAGAACACCACCGAATGCACCGCGCCGATGCGCACGCAGGCCATCATGGCCACCATCACCTCGGGGATGACCGGCAGGTAGATGGTGACCACGTCGCCCTTGGCGACGCCCAGACCTTTAAGCACGTTGGCTAGGCGGTTGACCTTGTCCGACAGCTCGCCCCAGGTCATCACCCGGCTCTCGCCCGCCGCATCGCCTTCCCACAGGATGGCGGGCTGATCGGCCTTGGCCGGCAGATGGCGGTCGACGCAATTGACCGAGGCGTTCAGGGTGCCGTCGGCAAACCAGCGGATACGCAAATCCTCGGGGTCGAAATTGGTGTCGCACACCTGGGTGAACGGCTTGATCCAATTCAGCGAGGCCGCCTGGCCGCGCCAGAAGCCGGGCGTGTCCTCCAGCGACTGGCTGTACAGGTGCTCGTAGGCCGCCTGGTCCACGTGGGCGTTGGCGGCAAAGCCGGTGGGGACGGGGTAGATCTCGGGAAGGGACATGGGGGCGGTTCCGCGAATTCAACAATATTATGAGTGTACGGCGCACAGCATAAAACACACAACGTGCGTATATTGCATGGAGCTATTCACATGTTCGGCCTGTTCTACCCCTCTCCCGTTCC
>DATJKV010000189.1:0-1969 GCA_035491155.1 Magnetospirillum sp.
CAGACATCCAGTCGAGACCGAATTTCAGAGCGCCCTTGATATACGCCCAGGTCGCCTGGAACGAAATTTTCATGCCATCCCAGATGTGGTGCCAGATCACGTCGAAACCGCTGGACCGCAGATAGCCCTTGACCTTGCCGATAAACTTCTCAATGTTGGAGGCCACTCTGGTGAGCCACGCAATGGCAAGCAGAGCGCCCTCGGCGATCTTGAACAGGAAGGTGATAAAATCCGCGAACGACTTCGGGTTCTTCGCGACCGCCTTGGCGACGGCGGTGATTCCGGTCGCGAGAGCACCGATCGCCGGGCCGATTGCCGGGCTGAGGGCCTTCAGCATCATGCCGAACGCCTTAGCAATGGCGATAATGGCATGCTGGACCGCTGGCTGGGCGAATGCCTTCGCCAGTGCGGTCCCAAAGGTCTTCAGCGGCCCGGCCATATCTTTCATGGCGGTCTTAAAGACTGGCGTCAGCACCCGCATCGTATGACCGAAGGCCTTCAGAATGGCGTCAAGAGCTGGGGCCAGCGGGCGCCCGATTTCCTTCATGCTTCTGTTGACGGTCGCGGTCAGATCCTTGAACTGCTCCTTGACCACCCTGAGCTTGGACGCGCCAGTGATGCCGAACCGGAGTAGTTCAGCACCAAGGCCGCCCACGAGCCCGGTCCCAACAGCCTGCCCAGCGAACGGCAGCGCGGCGGTGCCAAGGCCGACCGCCCCGGCAGCAGAGTAAGGATTGCTGAAGATGGCGGCCAGGCCCGTGGCGCCCGCCTGCCCAGCTGGCCCCGCCGCGCCAGCCGCACCAGCACCGGCCGCAGCTCCTGCACCGCCAAGACCCGGGATCAGGCCCTTCAGCATGCCACCCAGGCCACCCCAGGTGGAGGTGCGCGTGAAAAAGCCGACCCGCTTGTTCTGCGCATTGACCCGCCCGACCGCAGCATCGATGGCGGCCATGTCGGCCAGCGCCTTGGCGACGCCCTCCATGTCGATCCTCGGCCGGGCGATCAGCTTGTTCAGCCGCTCCATCCGCAGGCTGATCAGGCCGGTCTGGCGAGTGAACTCGCTGGTGTCCATCCGCACTTTGGCGCCGGACAGGTCGGCGACCTTGCGCTTGACCTCTTCGACCCGTTTGATCAGCAGGTCGGCCTGGGCGCGGCCGTAGTCGGTGGACAGCTGGATGTTGCCGCCGGCGTTCCTGGCGGCGTCGCGGACCTCCTTCAGCCGGGCGCGCAGGGCATCCAGGGCGGGAGCGGAGGAGTCTCGCGCGCCGACGACAATCTCGACGTCATTGCCCGGCATCGGGCTCGCCCTCCTCTCGCTTGCCGAGGGCCTCGATCTTCAGCAGCCGCAGCAGGCTAGCGTCCTCGTCCGCCAGCGCCGAGGGCAGGCAGTGAAACCGCTCGCAGAGGCCCAGCACCGTCTCGGCGTGCGCTAGCTCGCGGGGCTTGGTGACAATGGATCCATCCGGAGCGATGCCTCCAGGGCAGCTAGCCCAGAGGATGAGGTCTCGCTCAAAGGGCTATCGCCGCCCTTGCTGTTGCTGCCGCCGGTACCGGCGACCGCCTCCATCCAAGTGACAACCAGGTCCAGGATGAACGGGAACTCCTGGGTGGTCACGCCGTCGAAGGTCGCCGGGACCGGCTCGCCGTCCTCGGTTTCGAGGTTCCAGCGCACCAGGCAGGAGGCAAACGTCTCGAACATGTCCCGGGTCTCATCGGTGCCCTCGGTGAGCGTGCCCTGGGCGTCGGTGGTGACCGCCGAGGCGCTGCGCCCGATGTCCAGCATCTTCGCCACCGTCAGGCCCTTCAGCGACACCTCCAGGCCGTGGTACTCGTGGTCCTCGGCCCAGGTCAGGGTGTAGGTCTTCGGCTTCTTGCGGTAACCAGCCACGGGTCAGCTCCAGGTGGGCACGGCGCCGTTCGCGAGCTGGCCGGGCGCGCTGGTGGTCAGCTCGCCGGTCGCCGCGCGAGT
>DATJKV010000190.1:0-5221 GCA_035491155.1 Magnetospirillum sp.
AGCGAGGGCGAGCTGCGCCAGGCCCTGGCGGCCGGCGTCCCCGCCGGACGCATCGTCTTCTCCGGCGTGGGCAAGACCCGGCACGAACTGGAATTCGCCGTGGCCAAGGGCATCATGCAGATCAACGTGGAATCCGAGCCCGAGCTGGAACTGCTGTCCCAGGTTGCGGCCGAGCGCGGCGTCAGGATGCCCATCGCGCTCCGCGTCAACCCGGACGTGGATGCCGGCACCCACGCCAAGATCACCACCGGCAAGAAGGAAAACAAGTTCGGCATCGAGTGGACCCGCGCCCACGAGGTCTACAAGAAGGCGCGTGCGCTGCCGGGTGTCGAGGTGGTGGCCATCGCCTGCCACATCGGCTCGCAGCTGACCGACACCGAACCCTTCCGCCAAGCCTTCCTCAAGGTGCGCGACCTGGTGGCCATGCTGCGCGCCGACGGCTTCGACATCCGCCGCCTGGACCTGGGCGGCGGCCTGGGAATCCCTTATGAGGACGAGACGCCGCCGCTGCCGAGCGCCTATGCCCAGGTGATCAAAGAAACCGTGGGCGACCTCGGCTGCAAGATCGTGCTGGGGCCCGGCCGCCTGCTGGTCGGCAATGCCGGCATTCTGGTGTCGCGCGTCACCTATGTGAAGGTGGGCGCCACTCGCACCTTCGCCATCGTCGACGCCGCCATGAACGACCTCATGCGCCCGGCGCTCTATGACGCCCACCACACCATCGAGCCGGTGGTGGAGCCGGCCAAGGACGCCGTCCGCATCCCGCTGGACGTGGTCGGTCCGGTGTGCGAGACCGGCGACACCTTCGCCAAGCAGCGTCCGCTGCCGCCCGTGAAGGCTGGCGACCTGGTGGTGTTCCGCACCGCCGGCGCCTATGGCGCTGCCATGTCGTCCACCTACAACTCGCGTCCGCTTATTCCCGAAGTGCTGGTGAAGAACGACCGCTTTGCAGTGGTTCGGGCCCGCCCCACATACGAGGAGATGCTGGCGCTGGAAAGCCTGCCGGAGTGGATGGAATAGCCGAGGTGCCATGAAGCCGGTCCCGCCTCCCGTCGAACTTCCCCTGGCTGATGTGGGGATTTCCCTGCGGGCGGGCCGGCATTTTGGCAGATTGGCACGCTGGCTCAGGCTGGCATGGGCCTTCGTGCTGTGGGAGCGGATGTGGCCGCTGGTGCTGCCGCCGCTCTGCCTGGTTGGTGTGTTCCTCTCCTTCGCCCTGCTCGACCTCGGGCCCATGCTGCCGGGCTGGCTGCATGGGCTGGTGCTGGCCGGTACCGCCGGAGGGCTGGCCTATTTGCTGGTGCGGGCGGCCATCGGTCTCAAGCTTCCCACCTGGGGCGAGGCGGCGCGCCGGCTGGAGCGGGATTCCGGCCTGGCCCACCGGCCACTGGATGCGCTTGTCGACCATCCCGCCGGCGAGGACGACGATCCCCTGGCCCACGCCCTATGGCGGGCTCATCAGTACCGCATGGCCGCTCTGCTGGGGCGCTTGCGGCTCGATCTGCCCCATTCCAACATGGCCGCCCGCGATCCCTGGGGCCTGCGCGCCGCCGTACTGCTGATCCTGGTCATCGCCGTGGTGGGCGCGCGGGGTGATGCGCCGCGCCGGCTTGTCCGCGCTCTGTCGCCCGAGGTCAGCGCCGGGCTGGCACCCGATTCCCTGGAGGTCTGGATTACCCCGCCGGCCTATACCGGGTTGGCCCCGCTGCTGCTCAAGCCTGAGGGCGGAAAAGTGTCGGTGCCGGCCGGCAGCACCGTGCTGTCGGTGCTGACCGGCGGCTGGGGCGGCGCAACCCTATCCTTCGACGGCCACGACCAGCCGTTCCAGCGCCAGGGTGACGGCGGCCAGCGGGCCGAGGCGCAATTGCAGGCCTCCGCCCGCCTGTCCATTCGCCAGGCGGGGCTCAAGGTGGCCGCCTGGGATGTGACCGTGGTGCCCGACGCCCTGCCTTCGGCGTCCTTCGCCATGCCGCCCGAGGCGGGTGAGCGCGGCCGGCTGCATCTGTCCGTCACCGCATCGGATGATTACGGCCTGGCCAAGGCCTGGGTGGCGGTGCGCCGCGTCGGCGTGCCGGTGGCCGAGCCGGCTTTGATCGTGGACCTGCCGCTGCCCGCCAACCATCCCCGTACCGCCGAGATTTCCAGCTGGCATGATCTTACCGCCCATCCTTGGGCCGGCCTGCCGGTGACCATGCAGCCGGTGGTGCAGGACGGCTTGGGCCAGACCGGCAGCGGCGAGCCCATGACCATCACCCTGCCCGAGCGCCAGTTCCGCAATCCGGTCGCCGCCGCTTTGGCCGAGCGGCGCCGCGCGCTGACCGAGAACCCGGCCAGCGCCCCCGAGGCCGCGGGCCTGCTGGACCGCATCGCCGAAGAGCCGGCGTTCTTCAACGACGACCTCAAGACCTTTTTGTTCCTGCGCGCGGCCCGTCACGCCCTGGAGGCCGACGAGGTGGACCTGTCCGAGGTGCAGGAATTCATGTGGCAGGCGGCGCTGCGCCTGGAGGACGGCGACTTGCCGGCGGCCGAGCGCAGCCTGGAGGAGGCCCGCCGCGCCCTGGAGAAGGCGGTGGAGGAGGGGGCCTCCGCGGCGGAGCTGCAACAGCTGCTCGATCAGTTCCAGCAGGCCTTGCAGCGTTATACCCAGGCGCTGGCCGAGCGCATGGCCGCGGACGGTCACCCGGCGTCCCTGCCGCAGGCCGACAGCCGGGTGATCAGCGAGCAGGAACTGCAAGACATGGTCCAAAGCCTGCGCGACATGGCCGCCTCGGGGGCGCGCGACGCGCTCAAGCAGATGCTGGCCGAGATGTCCCAGATTCTGGATGGTCTCCAGGCGGGCGCGCAGAATCAGGCGAACGGCCCTGCCAGCGAGGGCATTCAACGCCTGCGGGAATTGGCTCAAAAGCAGCAGCAAATGATGGACGGCAGCCATGCCCAGGCCCGCCAGCAGGAGGCCGGCTCCGGCCAGGGTAATGCTTCGGGCCAGAATGGCCGTGCGGGCGGCGGTGGGGGTGGCGCCCAGGCGGCGCAGCAGCAGCAGGCCTTGCGCAAGGCGTTGGCAGAGGCGGCGCGCAAGCTGGCGGACGGCCTGGGCGAGGCCCCGGCGCCGCTGGCCGAGGCCGACCGCGCCATGGGCCAGGCCGCCGGCTCCCTCAACCAGGGTCAGTGGCATGACGCGGCGGACGCCCAGGCCCAGGCACTGGCCGCCATGCAGCAGGCGGCCCGCGAAGCGTTGGAGCAACTGGGCCAGGCCGGCCAGGGCATGCAGGGCATGGTTCCGCGCGACCCGTTGGGCCGCCCGTCACGTGGCACCGGTGTGGGTGATGACGGCACGACGCGCATCCCCGACCGCGCCGACATCCAGCGCTCGCGCGAATTGCTCAATGAAATCCGTCGCCGCGCCGGCGAGACCCAGCGCCCCGAAGCCGAGCGCGACTACCTGCACCGGCTGCTCAAGCAGTTCTGAGCGAGAAGCAGAAACGCCAAAAGGCCCCGGGGTGTCCCCCGGGGCCTGGCAAAACGCTTGCGCGCCGAAGATTAGGCCGAGGCGGCCTGCTTCTTGGCCAGGGCGGCCTGCACGCGCTTCTTCAGGCGGCGGGACTCGGTCGGCAGGACGGAGTCGTTGGTGCCCAGCAGGAAGGCGTCGAGGCCACCGTTGTGCTCGATGGTCTTCAGGCCACGGGTGGTGACCTTCAGGCGCACCATCTGGCCGAGCGCGTCGGACAGAACCGAGGTTTCCTGCAGGTTGGGCAGGAAGCGGCGGCGGCTCTTGTTGTTGGCGTGGCTGACGTTGTTACCGGTCAGAACACCCTTGCCGGTGATGGAGCAACGACGGGCCATGGTCGACATCCTCTTTCTTCTTCGGCGCGATCGACACGCGCAAGGTAATCCGGTCCCAGCGGTAAGCCGGGGAAGCCGCGTTTTTACGGGGCCGGGCGCCCTCAGTCAAGCTGATTCCGACTCATTTTCAGGCTGTTGCCGAACGATCCTAATCCTCGGGGGCGGCCTGGCGCCTGAGCGGCCTAGCCGAACAACTTATCGATGTCGTTCTGGCCGAGCATGCGGTCCACGTCGGCCTGGCTGACGCCCTGGCCGGGCATCTGCGGGCCGTGCAGCAGCTTCTTGTCGGGGTCCTGGTCTTCCTTGATCTCGACCACCACCTTGGTCAGCTCTTCCCTGCCCCAGGTGAAGATGATGGCGTGGATGCGTTCCTCGACGAATTTCAGCGAGTTGACCACCTTGGTGACGCGCTGGCCGGTGATGTCCTGGAACGAGCAGGCCTCGAACACCGTGTTTACCCTGTCGGTGACCTGGTCGAAAATCTCGCCCAGCTTGCCGCCCTGGCAATAGGTCCGCGCCTCGCCCATCAGGTTGTCGACGCCTTCGACGCTTTCCATGATGGAATTGGTGGCGCGTTCGGTGGCATGGACGATTTCGTCCAGCTGTTCGGACATGCTGTTGAAATGGTCGGGGGCGCCCGGCGGATTTAGCGCTGCCAGCTCCTTGCGAATCTTCTGCAGGTGGCCGAACAGACCAACCAGTTCCTTCTTCAGGATAAGGAGGTCTTGGGCAGTCGGTTCATTCATCGGTCGGAATCCTGGGAACTTCGGGAGGGCGGCCACTACCATACCCTGAGATGGCGGCTGTGGCAAAGCGACCGGCCAAAATTATCCATCTATTCTTAGTTGTCGCCGTGGCGGAAGCTGCCCACCAGTTGGCGGGCGGCGCGGCCGGGCGCCAGGTTGCCTTCGGTCACCGCCCGTTCCATCGTAGGCAGCAATTGGGCGACGCGGGGATCGTCCTTCAGGGTCTGCATCAAGGTTTCCGCCACCTCGTTCCACATCCAGGCCTGGGCCTGGGCCGAGCGGCGGCTGGCAAAGCGGCCGGCGTTCTCCATGGCGGCCTTGTACTTGCCCACGTGCTCCCACACCGAATCGATGCCCTTATGCTCCAGCGCCGAGCAGGTCAGCACCGGCACCGCCCAGGCGGCGTTGGCCGGAGTCAGCAGGTGCAGGGCGTTGGTGTAGTCGCGTGCGGCGCGTTGGGCGGCATTGGCCAGGTCGCCATCGGCCTTGTTGACCACGATGGCGTCGGCCAATTCGACGATGCCCTTCTTGATGCCCTGCAGGTCGTCGCCGCCGCCGGGGACCAGCAGCAGCAGGAACATGTCGACCATGTCGGCCACCGCGGTCTCGGACTGGCCGACGCCCACCGTCTCGAC
>DATJKV010000191.1:0-1962 GCA_035491155.1 Magnetospirillum sp.
TGGCCCAGCACGGCGTGCTGATGGCGCTGAACGGGGATACCGCCAAGGGCGGCCACACCGGCCGGGTGCTGGACCTGACCGCCAATACCATCACCAACACCACCGCCCCCTACGACTTGGTGCGGCGCATGCGCGCGTCCGTGCTGGTGCTGGGCCCCCTGCTTGCCCGCTGCGGCGAGGCGCGCGTCTCGCTGCCCGGCGGCTGCGCCATCGGCACCCGTCCGGTGGACCTGCACCTCAAGGCCCTGGAGCAGATGGGCGCCCAGATCGAGCTGGAGGGCGGCTACATCTCGGCCCGCGTGGACGGCCGGCTGAAGGGTGCCCATATCGTGTTCCCGCAGGTCACCGTGGGCGGCACCGAGAACCTGCTGATGGCCGCCACCCTGGCCCAGGGCGAGACGGTGCTGGCCAATGCCGCGCGCGAGCCCGAGGTGTCCGACCTGGCCCAGTGCCTGGTGGCCATGGGCGCCAAGATCGAGGGCATCGGCACCGGCACGCTGCGCATCCAGGGCGTTGACCGCCTGCACGGCGCCGAATACTCGGTGGTGCCCGACCGCATCGAGACCGGCACCTACGCCGTCGCCGCCGCCATCACTCGTGGCGACGTGGAGCTGGTCGGCACCCGCATGGAGCTGATGGATGCGGTGGTGAAGATCCTGCGCGAGTGCGGCGTCACCGTCGAGGACACCGAGCGCGGCATGCGCGTGGCCGCGCTGAACGGCATCAACGGCACCGACATCATGACCGAGCCCTATCCGGGCTTCCCCACCGACATGCAGGCCCAGCTGATGGCGCTGGTGACCACCGCCAACGGCGCCAGCATGATCACCGAGACCATCTTCGAGAACCGCTACATGCACGTGCCCGAGCTGATGCGCATGGGCGCGCGCATCAACGTGCACGGTTCTTCGGCCATCGTGCGCGGCGTACCCAAGCTGTCGGGCGCCCAGGTGATGGCCACCGATTTGCGCGCCTCGTCCTCGCTGATCCTCGCCGGCCTGGCCGCCGAGGGCGAGACCGTCGTCAACCGCGTCTACCACCTGGACCGCGGCTACGAGCGGGTCGAAGAGAAGCTGGCCGCCTGCGGCGCCCAGATCGAGCGCATCAAGGGCGAAGCGGCGGAGTAAGACGCTACCGGCAAAACGGCGCGTGTCCTTAATGGGACACACGCCGCTTTTCTTTGTCCCGGCTGCTTACCCATACTTTTGACATATGCTCATCGCATCTTTAGGGGAGGATGCGATGACCGTCTGGTTTCGCCCGCAGATATGGTCCGCCCTGGGGCTGGCCCTGTTCGCCGCCGCCTGTACCACCTGCGAGGTGGCAAGCCTGCCACCGCCGGCACCGCAAGCTCCCGTCCCCATTCCCAAGGTGAAGAAGCTGGGCGTCTACCGCCTGGGCGAGCCGTATCAAATCGGCGGGGTCTGGTACACGCCCAAGGAGGATTGGCAATACAGCCACGAAGGCCGCGCCTCGTGGTACGGCCACCCCTTCCACGGCCGCCAGACCGCCAACGGCGAGCGCTACGACCAGAACGAGCTCACCGCCGCCCACCAGACGCTGCCGTTGCCCAGCATCGTGCGGGTGACCAATCTGGAGAACGGCCGCTCGGTCATCCTGCGGGTCAACGACCGCGGCCCCTTCGTCAAGGGCCGCATCATCGACGTGTCGAGAAAGGCCGCCAAAATCCTCAAATTCCACGGCCAGGGCACCACGCAGGTGCGGGTCGAGGTGCTGGAAAAGGAAAGCCGCGAGGCGGCAGCCGAGGTTGGGTACCGGGGCTAATCCTCGCGTAAGACCCGAAAGCCGATGTCGTAGCTCCAGGAGCGGGCATCCTGGGGAGCGCGCGAGGACGAGCGGGATTGCCAGGGGACGAAGTACCAGGAGCCCCCTTTGACCACGCGGCGATTGCAGTCGACGCCCCCGCAATCGCGGGTCCATTCCCACACATTGCCGTTCATG
>DATJKV010000192.1:0-2047 GCA_035491155.1 Magnetospirillum sp.
CGATAACCACGCGGCCGGCCTTGCGCACGGACAGGATGGTTGTGCCGTGCCAGGAGGGACTATCGGACATGGGGGATTCCATTGCGGCGAAAACGGGTGCCCGATGATACCAAAGCGCCCGCCCTGGTCCACCGCTGCCCACAGAACATAAGGGGCGTTTGCCGTTATGGAAGAGAGGGGAGTGGAACCGGGGTCATAATCCTGTTATTCCAAGGCTTCGCTTAAAGCCAGGAGGCCTTCCCATGCGCACGGCCAGCATCGAGCGCAAGACCACGGAAACCAGCATCTCGGTCGAGGTGAACCTCGACGGGTCGGGTCGCTACGACGTCAACACGGGCATCGGTTTCCTCGACCACATGCTTGAGCAGCTGTCGCGGCACTCGCTGATCGACCTCAAGCTCACCGCCGAGGGCGACCTGCACATCGACGCCCACCACACCACCGAGGACAGCGGCATCGCCATCGGTCAGGCCGTGGCCAAGGCGCTGGGCGACCGCAAGGGCATCAACCGCTACGGCTCGGCCTATGTCCCCATGGACGAGACGCTGACTCGCGTGGCGCTGGACCTGTCCAACCGCCCCTATTTGGTGTGGAAGGTGAAGTTCACCCAGGACCGCCTGGGCGAGATCGACACCGAGTTGTTCAAGGAGTGGTTCCAGGCGTTCGCCCAGGCCGCCGGCGTGACCCTGCATGTCGAGGCGCTCTACGGCGAGAACAACCACCACATCGTGGAAAGCTGCTTCAAGGCGCTGGCCCGGGCGCTGCGCCAGGCGGTGGAGATCGATCCCCGCAAGGCGGATTCGGTGCCCTCCACCAAGGGCGTGCTGGGAGGATCGCTGTAGGCCATGCGGGTCGCTATCGTCGATTACGGTTCGGGCAACCTGCGCTCGGCCGCCAAGGCGTTCGAGCGGGTGGTGGCCGAGGAAAACCTCGGCGCCACCATCCTGGTCACCGCCAACCCCGCTGAGGTCGCCAGGGCCGACCGCATCGTGCTGCCCGGCGTCGGTGCGTTTGGGGATTGCCGCGCCGGCCTGGACGCGCTGCCCGGTATGGTCGAGGCCATGACCGAGCAGGTGCAGGCCAAGGGTCGCCCGTTCATGGGTATCTGCGTCGGCATGCAGCTGCTGGCCACCACGGGGCGCGAGCACGGCACCCATGCCGGCCTGGGCTGGATTCCCGGCGAGGTGCTGGCGATCACGCCGTCCGACCCGGCGCTCAAGGTGCCGCACATGGGCTGGAACGAGCTGGCCTACGTACCGGGCGCCCATCCGCTGCTGGCCGACCTGCCCGACAACCCGCACGCCTATTTCGTCCACTCCTACCGCTTCGCCGTGAAGGAGGCCAAGCAGCAGCTGGCCCGCGTCGATTACGGCGGTCCCATCGCCGCGGTGGTGGGCAAGGACAACGTGGTCGGCACGCAATTCCACCCGGAAAAGAGCCAGGTCACGGGCTTGCGCGTGATTGCCAACTTCCTGAAGTGGAAGCCGTAAAACGACCTAACTCGTCATGCCCGGGCTTGATCCGGGCATCCATGGATCGCCGGGTCAAGCCCGGCGATGACGAACAGAGTGGATGCCAATTATGATTCTCTTCCCCGCTATCGACCTCAAGGACGGCGCCTGTGTGCGTCTGAAGCTGGGCCTCATGGAAGAGGCGACGGTATTCAACACCGATCCCGGCGCCCAGGCCGCCGAATTCGCCGCGGCCGGGGCCGAGTGGATCCATGTGGTCGATTTGAACGGCGCCTTCGCCGGCAAGCCGGTCAACGCGGGCGCGGTGGAGTCCATCCTCAAGGCGGTGAAGGTGCCGGTGCAATTGGGCGGCGGCATCCGTGACATGGCCACCATCGAGGACTGGCTGGCGCGCGGCATCTCGCGCGTCATCCTCGGCACCGTGGCGCTGCGCAACCCCGAGCTGGTCAAGCAGGCCTGCAAGCGTTTTCCCGGCAAGGTGGCGGTGGGCATCGACGCCAAGGGCGGCCGGGTGGCCGTCGAGGGCTGGGCCGAGACCTCGGACCTGACCGTGCTGGATCTGGCGCTGAAGTTCG
>DATJKV010000193.1:0-2968 GCA_035491155.1 Magnetospirillum sp.
CCGCATCCTCGACCGGCGGCAGGTGCGGCCGCACCGCAATTTGCTGGAGGCGCTGAACAATCTGGTGATGTTGTTCGCCTCCACCACGTCTTCGGACGGCGTCGAGCTGTTCAAGTACCACCTTAAAGAGGAGAACCGCCGACGGCGGGAACGGGCCAACCTGACCGGGACGCGGCCAAGGTTGATCAGGCTGGTGGAGATGCCGGTGGACAGCGAAACCTGCTATGAATGGACGCACTCCAACCTGGATGCCAGCATCCGCAATTCATACGAGTCGTCCAAGCGCGTCCTTGATTCCTATCTGGCCGGGCTGCGGGCGGAAGCCGCCGAACATACGATTTGTCCGCTCCGTCGCTTCGACGAGCTGGAAGTCGCCTGAGGGTGGCTGGGGCCGCGCGGATGCGCCGTGGCGGCCCCATTCAGCCCGCTTGTTGCCATATGTCGGCCAACCTGCTAGGTTCCGCGCCAATTTCCCGTCAGCCCGTCGAGATTTAATCCCATGAAGATCAACGCCAACCTGATTCGTCCCGGCAACATCATTGAGCACAACGGCCGGCAGTGGGCCGTTCTCAAGATCCAGATCGTGCAGCCTGGCAAGGGTGGTGCCTTCATCACCGTGGAAATGCGCGACATCCGCACCGGCACCAAGACGAACGAGCGCTGGCGCACCGCCGACACCGTCGAGAAGTGCAACGTGGAAGAGAAGGAGTGCACCTTCCTCTTCGCCGATGGCGATGCGCTGACCTTCATGGACCAGGAGAGCTTCGAGCAGTTCAATCTGGCCAAGGACCTGTTGGGCGAATCCGCCGCCTTCCTGCAGGACGGCATGGTTGTCGCGGTGGACTTCATCGAGGGCTCGCCGGTGTCGGTGTCGCTGCCGGAAAAGGTGACCATGCTGATCGTCGAGGCCGACCCGGTGGTCAAGGGCCAGACCGCTTCGTCCTCGTACAAGCCGGCCAAGCTGGAGAACGGCCTGAAGATCCTGGTGCCGCCGTTCATCGCCGAGGGCGAGAAGATCATCGTCAACACCGGCGACTGCACCTACGTCGAGCGCGCCAAGTAAGCCGGTTTATGGTGAAATGGCCGCTCCCGGGGCATTCGGCTCGGGGAGCGGCCTCGTCTTTTTGAGTTGGCCATTGAGGCCGCGGCCAAGCGCGCGGAGGCGCGCGCCCGGCTAGGGCAAATAGACGAGCCACGTCAGTGGCTCGTCGGTATTAAGGAGTTTCCGCCGTGATCGTCCGTTCCGCCATCCTCAACGTGATGATGGGTGCCGCCCGCAAGGCGGGCCGTGGCCTGGTGCGCGACTTCGGCGAGGTCGAGAAGCTTCAGGTGTCCATGAAGGGCACCTCGGACTTCGTCACCTCGGCTGACCTGCAGGCGGAAAAGATCCTCCGCCAGGAACTCAAGAAGGCCCGCCCTGGCTTCGGTTTCCTGCTGGAAGAAGGCGGCGAGGTGGCTGGCGATGATAAGAGCCATCGCTGGATCATCGATCCCATCGACGGCACCACCAACTTCATCCACGGCATCCCGCACTTCGCCATTTCCATCGGCCTGGAGCGGGACGGCGAGTTGGTTGCCGGCGTGGTCTACGAGCCCATCTCGGATTCCATGTTCCATGGCGAGAAGGGCGGTGGCGCCTATCTCAACGACTGGCGTCTGCGTGTGTCCGCCCGGCGCAAGCTGGAGGACGCCGTGCTGACCACCGGCATTCCCCACCGCGGCCGTTCCGGCCAGGAGCCGTTCCTGAAGGAACTGGTGGCGGTGATGGAGAATACCGCCGGCGTGCGCCGCTTCGGCTCGGCCGCCCTGGATCTGGCCTACGTGGCTGCCGGCCGCTGCGACGGCTATTGGGAACATGGGCTGAAGCCGTGGGATATCGCGGCGGGCATCGTCCTGGTGCGCGAGGCTGGCGGCTATGTCACCGATTTCGACGGCAAGGGCGATATGCTGGCCAACGGCGACGTGGTGGCCGCCAATGACCATCTCCAGGCTAAGCTGGTATCTCTGTTGAAGAAGGCGCGCGGTTGAACAAGTAACAGGGCGGGTGCCATATCTTGGGCCCCGCCTGTGACATTGTGGCAACCGTTGTGTCGTTTTCGGCACTGGATTGTTGTAGCGTGACTCGGCATCGGTTAGTCTTGCCGCCAAAGTGAATTTGGCGGGGGAATCGGTCCCATGAAGCGGTCGAGTTGGCGTATTCTGGCGGTTGGCGCCCTGTGCGCTCTGGCGGCGCCGGCGTCGGCCCAGGTGGTGATCGGCGGGTCCGGCTCTCCCAGCGTCGAAGTCAACTGGTCGGTGCTGGACAGCCTGGGCCGCCAGCCCACCCTGGCGGACATGCTGAAGCAGGATGTCCCGGCCTCCGAGGCCCGCGCCGCGCTGAAAGAGCCCAAGGGCGTCAAGTACAAGCCTTACAAGGCCGGCGCCCAGCCGTATAAGGGGCACTCCACCAAGCAGGCGCACGCGCCCAAGCATGCGGCCGCCAAGCCCAAGTCGTCGGTCAAGCAGGCCTCGGCCAAGTCGGACGATTTGTCCCAACTGGTCCAGTCCAGCCACAAGGCGCCCGAGGCGCCCAAGCCGGCTTCGGCGCCCCAGCAGGCCGCCGCCAGCCAGGACGATGTGAAGCCGGTGGAGGTGCCGCGTTCGTCGGCCCAGCCCGCCATTCCGGCCAAGCCCACGCTGCCGCTGCCGCCCGAATCGGCCAAGCCGTCGGCCCTGCCGGGGCCGCAGGTCGCGCTGCCCGAAATGCCCAAGCCCGCCGCCGCCAAGATCGAGGCTCCGGTGCAGTTGGTCAAGGCCGAGGCGGCCGCGCCCGCCGCTCCCAAGGTGGAATTGCCGCCCACCGCGCTGACCCCGCCGCCCATGCCCGCCGCCGCCAAGATCGAGCCCGTGCAGCAGCAGGTGGCCTCGCTGGCGCCCGCTCCGGCGGCCGCTGCGCCGTCCAAGGGCGGTGACACCCTGTCCGTGGCGT
>DATJKV010000194.1:0-5603 GCA_035491155.1 Magnetospirillum sp.
AACTTCTGCGCCATCATGCGCACCATCCTGGAGGGCGTCGGCGTCGCCGACATCCGCGTGGTGCCGGACGTGGCCGCAGCCGAGGCCGCGCTGCTGGGCAAAAGCGTGGACGTGGTGATTACCGATTGGCACGTGGGCAAGGACAGCGGCCTGGATCTGATCGCCTGGCTGCGCCGTCAGCCCCGCTTGGCGGAACTGCCGGTGCTGATGCTGTCCGGCCACGAGCGGGTGGCCAACCGTGACGTGGCGTTGCAGGCGGGCGCCGACGAGTTCATGGAAAAGCCCATTTCGGCGCGCGGCCTGCTGATCTGCCTCGCCCGGCTGCTGCTCAAGGGGCGCGAGGCGTAAGCACCTCGCGCTGCCCCAGAACTTACTTCTCGGCGAACGCCTTTTCGATGACGTAGTGGCCGGGGCCGGCGTTGCTGCCCTGGTCGAAGCCCTTCTCGTCCAGCCAGGCGGCCAGTTCGTTCATCATGTTGGGGTTGCCGCAGATCATCACCCGGTCCTCGGCGGGATTGATGAGCGGGTTGCCCACATCCTCGAACAGCTTGCCCGACTTGGCCAGTTCGGTGATGCGGCCCTGGTGGATATAGGGCTCGCGGGTGACGGTGGGGTAGTAGACCAGCTTGTGGCGGGCCTCCTCGCCGAAGAATTCGTTCTGCGGCAGCTGCTGCTGGATGAACTCGCCGTAGACCAGGTCCGAGATGCGGCGCACGCCGTGCACCAGCACCACCTGCTCATAGCGGTCGTACACCGCCGGGTCCTTGACGATCGACAGGAAGGGCGCCAGGCCGGTGCCGGTGGCCAGCAGGTACAGTCGCTTGGCCGGCAGCAAATTGTCCAGGATCAGGGTGCCGGTGGTCTTCTTGTTGACCAGGATGGTGTCGCCCGGCTTGACGTGCTGAAGCCGCGAGGTCAGCGGCCCGCCCGGCACCTTGATGGACAGGAATTCCAGATGATCCTCGTAGGACGCGCTGGCCATGGAATAGGCGCGCATCAGCGGGCGGCCGTCCACCATCAGGCCGATCATGGCGAACTGGCCGCTTTCGAAGCGGAAGCCGGGGTCGCGGCTCAGCTTGAGGGTGAAGAGGGACTCGGTCCAATGATGAACGTCAAGGACGGTCTTTTCGAGGATGTTGGATGACATGGATCGCAAGCTCGACGGCTGAAACGGGGGTATATGCGCCGCAACATGGGCGCCATCAACCTATACATATTCTAAAACGCATCCACAATAAAAATTTAGTAGAACTCACATCATCAACACTACGATGTGTGTGGTTAAGCTAGATCGACCCAGATGGGGGTATGATCCGAGGCCTTGTCGCGCCCGCGCGGCGCCTTGTCGATGTCGCAGGCCACCAGACGGTCCGCCGTCTGAGGCGACAGCAGCAGGTGGTCGATGCGCAAGCCGTTGTCCCGTTGCCAGGCGCCCGCCTGATAGTCCCAGAAGGTGTAGCGGTGCGCTTCTGCATGTAGGGCGCGGAAGGCGTCGGTCAACCCCAGGTGACAGAGCTGGCGGTACAGGGCCCGGCTTTCCGGTCGGCATAGGGCGTCAGCCTGCCAGTTGACCGGATCGTAGACGTCATCGTCAGTGGGGCAGACGTTATAGTCGCCGCCAAGCACGAAGGGCACCTCGGTGGCCAGCAGGTTCTGGGCGTGCGTAACCAGCCGGCGCATCCAGGCAAGCTTGTAGTCGAACTTCTCGCCCGGTGCCGGATTGCCGTTGGGCAAATAGAGCGATGCTACCCTCAGGCCACAGACGGTCGCCTCGATATAGCGCGCCTGCTCGTCACCATTGGCTTCCGGCAGGCCGCGCACTACCTCGGTCAAGGGGTGCCTGGAAAGAATGGCGACGCCGTTGTAGCTTTTCTGTCCGTGCACCGCGCAGCGATAGCCGCTAGCCTCGATTTCCAGCAGGGGAAAGCCGTCATCCTGGCACTTGATCTCCTGCAACAGCACCACGTCGGGGCGTGCGTCGTTCAGCCACTCAAGGACGTTGGGCAGGCGGGCGCGGATCGAATTGATGTTCCAGGATGCGATGCGGACCATGGGACCTCGGACGTACGAAGGACAGGGCAGATGGTTATAGCCTTATCCAGCCGGTGGCGTCAGTGCCTGTTGGCGGCCTTGCTGGCTCTGGTTCCAGCCGCTGCGCGGGCCCAGTCGTGCGCTGACGGCCGTTCGCAGGTGGCGTTCCGGCTGGTTGCCGAGCTGCCCCAGCCGGCCTATCGCCATCGCTTGACCCGCTCACAGCTGGGGGCGCTGAAAGGTCATGGCCATATGACCTCGGACCGCAGCCATGCCGGCCTGACCGAGACGCAGACCTCGTTCTCGGTGAAGCCGGTGCTGGAGTTCTTCCGCCAGTCCAATGGCCGGGTCTGCGCCGTGGTCAAGCAGGTCCAGGCGGAATGGCGCATGACCAACTTCATGGTGGATATCGCCGCCGAATACCAGCCCGGCAGCTGCCCGTACGGCGAGATCGTCAGCCACGAGAACCAGCACGTGGCCATCCATCAGCGTGCCTTCACCCAGACCGAGCAGGCCTTGCGCGCCCGCCTGGGCGAACTGGCGCGCAACACCCGACCGTTCCTTCTGCAGGGGACGCCGCAGCAGGCGGCCACGGAGGTCGCAAACCGCTTCATGGCGGCAGCCAAGCCCTATGTGGAGAAATATCAGGCGGATACCCAGCGCGAGAACGGGGTGATCGACACGCCGCAGAACTATCGGGCGGTGACCGCGCGTTGCCGGGATTGGTGACTCACCCGTTGCTCCCCGGGCAACCGGAGCGAGGCGAAGCCGAGGGACTGGGCCGTTGAGGCCTCGCGCGCTCGCGCGCGCGTGAGCCCAAGGGGCGCGGATGCGCCCCGCCCGGCGCTTGAGGGTCTAAACCGAAAAGCTGCTACCGCAGCCGCAGGTGGATGTGGCGTTGGGGTTCTTGAACTGGAACGAGGCGCCCATCAGGTCCTCGACGTAATCCACCTCGGTGCCGGCCAACAGGTCCAGCGAGGTCTGGTCGACCACCACCTTGGTGCCGTGCTGTTCGCTGACCACGTCCTCTTCGCCGACCTGGTCGTCGAGCGAGATGGAATACTGGAAGCCCGAGCAGCCGCCGCCCGCCACCGACAGGCGCAGCATCAGGTTGGGCTTGCCTTCCATCTTGATCAGGGTCTGTACCCGCTGGGCGGCGCTGGGGGTGATGGCGACGCGGGACTCGGTGGCAGCTGCCGTTTCGGCCATGGGATCTCCAATCGATAGGCGGCGTGGCGGAATTGACTGGAACCATACCAAACTCCCGCCGCTTGGGGAAAGTCTCGTCGGGGGATCCTACGGCATGCGTGGGTTGCGTTCGCAGGGCGCCGCTTGTAGTGTCCGAGCCATGACCGCGACCCCGCTAGCCCGCTCCGCCGTTCTTGCGCCCTATGCCTGCCGGCCCGAGGAATCGCGCGGCCGTCTGTACCCAGAACCGGAAAGCCAGACGCGCACGCCGTTCCAGCGCGACCGCGACCGCATCATCCATTCCGCCGCCTTCCGCCGGCTGCAATACAAGACCCAGGTGTTCGTCTACCACGAGGGCGACAACTTCCGCACCCGGCTGACCCATTCGCTGGAGGTGTCGCAGATCGCCCGGTCGGTGGCGCGCGTGCTGGACCTGGACGAGGACATGGCGGAAAGCCTGGCGCTGGCCCACGATCTGGGCCACACGCCGTTCGGCCATGCCGGCGAGGATGCGCTTCAGGATGTCCTGGCGGATTTCGGCGGCTTCGACCACAACGCCCAATCCTTGCGCGTGGTGACCAAGCTGGAGCGCCGCTACGTGGCGTTCGACGGGCTGAACCTGACCTGGGAGACGCTGGAGGGCCTGGTCAAGCACAACGGTCCGCTTACCGGCCCGCTGGCGGTAAAGAAGGAGCCGCTGCCCGGCGCTATCACCGAATACGTCGCCCGCCACGATCTGGAGCTGGACACCTTCGCCAGCGCCGAGGCCCAGGTGGCGGCGCTGGCCGACGACGTGGCCTACAACAACCACGACATCGAGGACGGCCTGCGCGCAGGCCTGTTCCGCATCGAGGATTTGAAGGACGTGCCGCTGGTGGGCCCGGTGTTGTTCGACGTGGCGCGCGAGCACCCCGGCCTGGACCGCTCGATCCAGATCCACGAGACCGTGCGCCGGATGATCGGCATGATGATCGTGGATATGATTGACGAGACCCGCCGCCGCTTGGCCGAGCTCAAGCCCAAGACGGCGGACGACGTGCGCCGGCTGGGACAGCCGCTGGTGGCCTTCTCGGATTCCATGAAGGCCAACGACAAGGCGCTCAAGGAATTCCTGTTCCCCAACATGTACCGCCACTTCCTGGTCAACCGCATGACCTCGAAGGCGCGGCGCGTGGTGAAGGATTTGTTTTCGCTGCTGCACGCCGAACCCGGTTGCCTGCCGCCCGAGTGGCGACGGTTGACCGACGGCGCCGGCACCTCTAAGACCGCCCGCGTGGTGGCTGACTACATCGCCGGCATGACCGACCGCTTCGCGTTGGACGAGCATCGCCGCCTATTCGACATGCAAGAGAAACCATGAACCTGTTCAAATACTTCAAGGAAGAGATCGTCGCCGCCCTGGGCCGCCTGGCCGAAGCGGGCAAGCTGCCGCAGGGGCTGGACACCTCGAAGGTGACCGCCGAGCCGCCGCGCGAGGAGGCCCACGGCGACGTGGCCACCAACGCCGCCATGGTGCTGTCCAAAGCCGCCGGCATGAAGCCGCGCGACATCGCCGACGCCCTGGCCGAGGAGCTGCGCAAGCACCCCGCCATCACCGCCGTCGAGGTGGCCGGTCCCGGCTTCATCAACCTGCGCTTGGCCGATTCCTTCTGGTTCGAGCGCCTGGCCGAGGTGCTGACCGCCGGCGTCGCTTATGGCGACGGCGAGGCCAAGGGCCATCGCATCAATGTGGAATACGTCTCGGCCAACCCGACCGGTCCCATGCATGTGGGCCATGCCCGCGGCGCCGTGGTGGGCGACGCGCTGGCCTCGCTGCTGGCCAAGGCCGGCTTCGACGTGACCCGCGAGTACTACATCAACGACGCCGGCGCCCAGGTGGACGTGCTGGCGAAGTCGTTGCGCGGCCGCTATCTGGTCGAGACCGGCAAGATCACCCAGGCCGATTTCGACAAGATGCGCGAAGACGGCGAGGTGCAGTACGGCGGCGATTACGTGCGCGACTGCGCCCTGGCCCTGATCGCCCGCGACGGCGACCGCTGGGTCGAGGCCGAGGAAAGCGCCTGGATGGCGCCGTTTCGCGACTTCGCCATCGACCACATGATGGGCATGATCCGCGAAGACCTGCAGGCGCTGGGCGTCAAGCACGACGTCTTCACCTCGGAGCGCGATTTGGTGCGCACCGGCAAGGTTGATGCTGCGCTCAAGTTCCTGGAGGAGCGCGACGAGGTCTATGTGGGCGTGCTAGAGCCGCCGAAGGGCAAGATTCCCGACGATTGGGAGCCGCGCCCGCAGGTGCTGTTCCGCGCCACCCGCTTCGGCGACGACGTGGACCGCCCGCTGAAGAAGTCGGACGGCTCGTTCACCTATTTCGCCTCGGACATCGC
>DATJKV010000195.1:0-8520 GCA_035491155.1 Magnetospirillum sp.
AAAGCACCTCGGCCAGGATTTGAACAGCGCAGGGGAAGGGCGCGATCACCATCATGATGACCGAACGGAAATTGTTTACGGCCGAGCTGCAGCGCCTTAAGGCGAAGGGCGAAACGCCGGCCCATGTCGCCACCGCCTCCAACGAGGAAGTGCTGAAGGCGCTGAACGAAATCCGCGGCGACATCCGCGCTTTGGAAAGCCTGATCAAGGGGGAAGAGGCGCCGCCTCCGTCGGCCCAGGCGGCGAGCATGGACGAACTCGTCGGCCAGAAGCAGGCCGAGGTCTCCATGCTCAAGACCGAGCTGCGCGCGCTGGCCATCTGCATCGAGCAGACCAAGCAGGAAATCGCCGCCCTGCGCCCCAAGGATGCCGAGGACGACCGCCTGATGGTGGTCACCTTCGAACTGGACGCCATCGTCGAGGCCACCGAAACCGCCACCCAAAGCATCCTGGAATCGGCCGAGAAGATCGAAGGCATCACCCGTGAAATCCAGGCCCACGGCGTGGATTCCTACGTGACCCGCCTGACCGAGGACATCAACGAAACCATCATCACCATGTTCGAGGCCTGTAATTTCCAGGACATTACCGGCCAGCGGATCACCAAGGTGGTGAAGACGTTGCAGTACATCGAGGCCCGCGTTAACGCCATGATCGACATCTGGGGCCCCGACAACATCGCCCAGATCGTGCCCAAGCCGGTCAACGACACGCGCGACGACGATTCCAAGCTATTGAACGGCCCCGCGCTGGAAAACCAGGGCATCAGCCAGGACGAAATCGACAAGCTGTTCGGCTAGGCGATTACCCGGTATTTCGCAATCCCTGCGCCAGCGCGTTGATGGACCGAAGCAGCGGCGTCAACCACTCGGCGCGCTGGGGATCGTCCTCGGGCAAAGCACGATAACGCTTCAGCGCCGTCACCTGGATGTGGTTCAACGGGTCCAGGTAGGGGTTGCGCCGGGCCAGGGACAACGCCAGGCGCGGATTATCGGCCAGCAGGTCGGACTGCCCCATGATACGCAGCACCCAATCCACGGTCAGGCGGAACTCGGCACGGATGCGGGCGTAGAGGGCCTCGCCCTCGGCAGGGTCTTCGCAGAGCTGCGCGTATTCGTGGGCGATGCCCATCTCGCACTTGGACAGCGACATGGCGATGTTGGCGAGCAGGGCGCGGAAGAACGGCCACTCCCCGGCCATTTCCTGCAGCGTCGCCAACCGTCCGGCGTCGCGGCCGGCCCAGCCTTCCAGGGCGCTGCCCAGGCCATACCAGGCGGGAAGGGTCTGGCGCGACTGGCCCCAGCCGAACACCCAGGGAATGGCGCGCACCGAGTATTTCGAGCGATCGCCCTTGGATCGGTGGCTGGGGCGCGAGCCCATGTTGAGCAGGCCGATCTCCGAGACCGGCGTCGCCTCGTAGAAATAGTCGATGAAGCTGGGGGTGTAATCGGTGAGGTCGCGGTAGGCCGCCTCACCCAGCCGCGCCAGTTCGTCCATCACCGCGATGAAGTCGGCGCGGTCCACCTTGCAGGCGAAGGCGATGCCGCAGGACGCCTTCATCAGACCGGTGAGCCCCATGGTCAGCTCGTACACCGCCGTTTCCGGGTTGGCGTACTTGGCCGACAGCACCTCGCCCTGCTCGGTGAACTTGATGTCACCGGCCAGCGTGCCGGGCGGCTGCGACAGGATGGCGTCGTGGGTGGGGCCGCCGCCGCGGCCCACCGTGCCGCCGCGGCCGTGGAACACGCGCGCCTTCACCCCGTGGCCGGCAGCCAGCCGCGCCACCTCGGTCTGGGCGCGATAGAGTCCCCAGGACGAGGCCAGAATGCCACCGTCCTTGCAGGAATCAGAGTAGCCCAGCATGACCTCCTGCACGTCGCCTGAGGCCTTGAGCAGGGCGCGGTAAGAGGGCAGCTCCAGCAGGGTCTGAAGCACCGGACGGATGCGGGCCAGGTCGTCGATGGTCTCGAACAGGGGCGAGACGCGAAGCGCGCAATGCCACGAGCCGTCGGCGCGGCGGCCGGACAATCCGGCGAAAGCGGACAGGAACAACACCTCCAGCACGTGACTGGCCTGGTGGGTCATGGAGATGACGTAGGCGCCGAAGGCACGGTCGCTGATTTCGGCGTGCAGGTCGCGCACGGTCTGGAACACCGCCAACGTTTCCTGCGTCTCCGGGCTCAACTCGTCGCAGAACAAAAGCGGCGTGCCGCCGTGGGACAGCATCTCGTCCAGCACCTTGATCCGCCCCGCCTCGTCCAGCGCCGCGTAGTCGGGCAGGTTGGGCGAGCGGGCGAACAACTCGGCCACCGCACTGGTGTGGCGGCCGGATTCCTGGCGAACATCCAATTGACCCAAGAAAAAGCCGAACGTGCGGGCCTGAAGCAGCAGGTCCTTCAGCCCCGCCTCAGCCAAATTGGCGTCACCATGGCTGGCAAGCGAGCGGCCGATGATCTCCAGGTCCTCGATAAACTGCACTTCGGAAGCGTAACAACCGTGGGAGCCGGGATCGGGCTTGCCGTCCAGCAGAGCCTCCAGCCGGACCAACTGACGGCCCAGGCGGTGGTGGATGATGTGCATCTTGCGGCGATAGGGCTCTTGCGCGTAACGGTGCGGATTGCCGCGCAGTATTTCTTCCATGACGTCCGCGTCGGCCGCCAGCCGTTCCTGGAACTCGCGCGACGGCGTCACCAGGGTCGCGGACACGGTCAGCTCCAGGTCCAACTGTTCGATCTTGCGGCGGTAGTGCTTTACCACCTCTCGCGCTTGCAGTCGCAACGCCAAGCGGGTGACCTGGTGGGTGACGAACGGATTGCCGTCACGGTCGCCGCCGATCCACGAGCCGAAACGCAGCAGCGGCGGCACCACGACCTCGGCCTGGTCGCCATAGGCCGAGCGCACCGCCCGCTCCAGGTTGCGGTGCAGGCGCGGCACGGTGTCGAACAGGGTCTGGCGGAAGTAGAACAAACCGTTCTTGATCTCGTCTTCCACCCGCGGCCGGTTGACCCGCACCTCGTCGGTCTTCCACAGTACCTGGATCTGGTTGCGCAGGCTCTGCTCCACCTCGGCCCGCTCGGGTCCGGGAGCTGCCGCATCCAGGCGCTTGGTCAGCACGTCGAGGCGGCGCTGCACCTCCAGCACCGTGCGCCGCTTGGCCTCGGTGGGATGGGCGGTGAACACCGGCTGGTAGCGCATGGAATCGAGCAGCAACTGCAGCTGCGCCGGCTCGACGCCTTGGTCCTTGAGGCTGCGCAAGGTGTCGTCGAACGAGCCGTACCACAACGGTTCGCCCTTCTGCACCCGCCGGCGCCGGTCCTGGTGAGCCCAGTCCTCTTCGGCGATGTTGGCCAGCAGGAAGTACATGGAGAAGGCGCGCACCACGTGGGACAGCAGGCGCGGGTCCGAGCGGTTGATCAGCTCCATCAGCTTGCGCCGCTTGGCCGGGTCCTCGTGGCCGCGCAGCTCGATGAAGCCCTTGCGCAGGGTCTCCACCGTCTCCAGCACCTCGCCCTTTTCCTGCTGGCGCATGACATCGCCCAGCATGCTGCCCAGCAGCTTGACCCGGGCACGCAAATCCTTGTCGTCGAGCGGCATGGGGAGCCCCCTATGGATGGTCACCCACCATGTGGGCATGCCGGAAGTATACCGCAATGCAGCGAGGCCGCTATTCCACCAGGAAGTCCAGGCGCGGATCCGCCTTGCGCGCCTCCATTTCGACAATCTGATAGGTGGCGAAGCCGGCCTGGGCGAACGGGTCCTGGGCCAGCAGCGCCTCGAGCCGCGCGCGCGTCACTTGGTGGGCAAGGATGGCGCCGCCGGTGCGGGGAATCTGCGAACCGGAGGCGAGAAACACACCCTCGGCATAGCAGCCGTCGAGCCAGCGACGATGGGCGTCCACGACGCTGTCGATGCGGTCGAGGGGAACGGTGTAGGTCAGCAGGACAATGAACATGGGAACCTCCGTCAGGGAATGAGCAGCAGCGAGCCGGTGGTGCGGCCTGCGCCCATATCGTCATGGGCGCTGGCGGCCTCGGCCAGGGGATAGCGGGCGCCGATGGAGACCGTCAGGCCATCGGCCAGGGCGGCGAACAGCGCAGCGCAGCCGGCGGCGTAGCTTTCGGGATCGGCGGCATAGGCAAAGACACTGGGGCGCGCCAGGGACAGGGATCGGCGCGGCCCCAGCTCTGCCACCGCCAGCGGCGGGATGGCGCCTCCCGCCTGGCCTATACTGGCAACCACGCCGAAGGGGCGGACGCAATCCAGCGTCCGCGCCAGGGTGTCGCCGCCGATGCCGTCGAAGGCGGCATCCACGCCCTCGCCACCGGTAAGGTCACGAACGGCGGTGACGAAGTCCTGCCGGTGGTAGAGAATAGCGTGGTCGAGCCCGTGGTCGCGGGCCATCACCGCCTTCTCCTCCGACCCCACCGTGCCGATGGTGACTGCGCCCAGGCGCTTGGCCCATTGCGTCAGCAGCAGGCCCAGCCCACCGGCAGCAGCGTGGATCAGCACATGTTGGCCAGGCCGCACCGGCACCACACGGTACAGCAGCATGTGGGCGGTGAAGCCACGCAGCATGACGGCGGCAGCGGTTTCATCAGGAATGGTGTCGGGCAGGCGTACCAGCCGGGACGCCGGAATGTTGCGCACCTCGACATAGGCGCCCACGGGCAAGCCGGCGTAAGCAACGCGGTCGCCCGCCCGAAAGCCGGTGACACCCTCGCCCATCGCCTCGACCCTGCCGGCCCCTTCGACGCCAAGAACCGCCGGCAGCGAGGGCAGCGGGTAAAGGCCGGTACGGTGATAGATATCGACAAAGTTGACGCCGACGGCGCTGTGGCGCAACCGCACCTCGCCTGGCCCCGGCGGCGGCAGATCGATGTCTTGGCTGCGCAGGACCTCGGGGCCGCCGGCCGCTTCCATCACAATAGCCTTTACCATCATTGCCTCGTCCACGTTGTTCGACGGGAAGAAGGCTAGCCCCCGGCATTTATCTGCACTATTCCTCAATAACTCGCATGCCTTGTGGAATTTTGCTCATGAACTGGGAAGACCTGCGCCATTTCGTCGTGCTGGCCCGCAGCGGCAGCCTGTCCGAGGCTTCGCGGCAATTGGGGGTGGACCACACCACGGTAGCGCGGCGGGTGGGGGCGCTGGAGGCAGCCCTAGGGGTGCGGCTGGTGGACAGGCTGCCGCGCGCCTATTGCCTGACCGAAGATGGCCGCCGCATCGCCGCTCTGGGCGAGAAGCTCGAGGACGACGCCTTCGCCGTGCTGCGCGCCGCCCGCGCCGCCGATCCGTCGCCCTCGGGCTGCGTGCGGGTAAGCGCGCCGCCGGTTTTCGCCAGCACTTTGCTGGCCCCGCGGCTGCCAATCTTGCGCACCCGCCATCCCGGCATCGTGGTTGAACTGGTGGGCGAAAGCCGGTCGGCCGATCTGGACAAGCGCGAGGCCGATCTGGCCCTGCGCCTATCCGCGCCCCAGGGCGACAGTCTGGTGGCACGCAAGCTGGGCGAGTTGACCTACGGCCTCTATGCCTCGCCTTTCTTCGATGGCGAGCCGGCCTTCGTCGCCTATGACGACAGCCTGGATCACGTGCCGCAGCAGGCATGGCTGCATCGGGTGGCGGCAGACCAACCCATCGTCTTCCGCGCCAACGACGTGGCCAGCTTGGCGGCAGCAGCGCGGGCCGGCGTTGGCATTGCGGTACTGCCCGACTTCCTGGCCCGGGGCGATTCTCATTTGCGGAAATGGCCGGCACCGGCGGACCTGCCCCCTCCCCGGCGTTCCCTATGGTTGGTTGTGCACGACGACCTGCGCCGCTCGGCCCGCATCCGCGCGGTGATGGACTTCCTGGCCGAAGCCGTCGCCGAAGGATTGGCTAGCTGACCTCCACCCACGCCCGCAGCCATTCGGCCACGCTCCAACCCTGGGCGATGCAGCCGCGCGGGGTGTGGGGCGGATCGCCGTCGAAGACTTCGGCGATGGTACCGACGCAGTAATCGGTCAGATGCGGCAGCATGCCTTCCAGCACCGCCCGCGCCCCGGCCCGATCCCCCGGCCACACCTTCAGCCAGCCGTCGATGAACGCGCCCAGCAGGAACGGCCACACCGTGCCCTGGTGATAGGCGCCATCGCGTGACAGCTGGTCGCCCTCGAAGCGCGGGCGATAGGCCGGGTGGTCGGCCGGCAGCGAGCGCATGCCGAACGGCGTCAATAGGCGGTCGCGCGCCACCTCGATTACCCGACGCCAATGGCGCTGGTCGAGCACCGGATTGGGCAGCGACACCGCAAACAACTGATTGGGGCGCAACAGCACCGCCTCGGCCGGATCGCCGTCGATGACATCATAGAGATAACCGCCATCGGCGTACCAGAAGCGGCGATTGAACGAATCCTTGGCCTTCTCGGCCGCCGCGGCGGCGCGATGGGCAGCCCCGGTACGGCCCATTTCAGCCTGCCAGCGGGCCATGACGCATAGCGCGTTGTACCACAGCGCGTTGATCTCGACCGGCTTGCCCCGGCGCGGCGTCACCACCCAGTCGCCGACGATGGCGTCCATCCAGGTCAGCTGGTAGCCGTCCGCCGCCGCCCGCAGCAGCCCATCCTCGGGATCCACGCCGATGCCGAACAGGGTGCCGGACAGGTGCCGTTCGATCACCTCCTCCAGCTTGGGCAGGATGATCTCCAGCGTCTCGGTATCGCCGGTCAGCTGGACGTAGCGGTCCACCGCGTGGAAGAACCACAGGGTGGCGTCGGCGGTGTGGTAGACCGGCGGCCACGGCCCGTCGGGAATGTTGTCGGGGATCAGCCCGTCCTTGAGATAGCGGGCGAAGGTGCGCAGCGTGTCGCGCGCCTCGGCCCAACGCCCGGTCACCAGCATCAGGCCCTCGAGCCCGATCATGGTGTCGCGGCCCCAATCGTTGAACCACGGATAGCCGGCGATAACGCTGCACAACCCGTCGCCCTCGGCCTGGACGCGGGCCAGCAGGTGGGGACGGTTCCTGGGCGTGAAGACGAAGGCGTCCGCGGCCAAGGCCACCTGCGCCGCTTCGCCTCGGCGCAAGCTGGAATGGCTGCGCGACAGCAGGCGGCGGCGGCGCTCCTGCTCGGACGCCCAGGCCTCGTCCGCCGACAGGGCCTGAGCCACTGCCCACGGTTCGGTGGAGGCCAGCAGGTCCACCCCCACCGCACCCAATTCCACCTCCCAGGCGCCGGGGCTCCACACCATCCCGTGGTCCAGATAACCGCGCCCGGTCTCGATGGAATAGGTGTCCTCACGGGTAAGGCTGTCGGCCGACCAGGACCCACCAGCCAGACGCAGGCGCAGGGCCGGCCAGGGTGTCAGCGCCAGTTCCATGCGGCCGTCATCCAGCAACTCGGGTTGCGGCATGGGCAGCGGCTGGTCGAGACCGCCGTCGGCATGGCGGGCATGCAGCCAGGGCCGCACGGCCAGCCGCACCGGCTTGCCTTCGACCAGACGGTAGGAGATATGGGTGGAGTTCTGCCGCCAGGGCATCACCGCCCGACGCTCGATCACCCACCCGGCGCCCTCGAACCGCCATACCGGCAGGCCGGCTTCCAGGCGGAATTCACGAGCGAAGGCGAAGATATCGCGTCCGTCCACCATTTCGGCCAACTGGTCCAGCATCACCGTGCGGCCGTGGGGCGCGTCCAGCGCCGCCACCAGGAGGCCGTCATGCCGGCGCGAGGCGCCGCCCGCCAGGGTGCCGGAGCTATAGCCGCCCAACCCGTTGGTCACCATCCATTCTTTGCCGTCCCAGTCAGCCGGGGTGTGGCGCGGAATAAGGATGTGGGGAATGGTCATGGCCCGGCCCTCCACTTGAGCGAGGCTCCATGGTGAGGCCGAGTTTGGAAACTGTCCAGACCCCACCACCTCGCACCCCAGAGTGTAAACAGCACTGATCCATATCAAAGCATGGCGAGAAAACCGCTGTTATGGTCGACCACCATCACGCGAGATCCTTAAAGGGGGAGAGACATTATGGTTCTCGACAATGAGGCGCTTATCGCTCTGGGCTTTCTGGTCAGCATCCTGGCGGTGACCGGCGGTCTGCTGTACTTCGTGGTCAGCAAGCTGAACCGCTAGACGGCGAAAGGCGCTGCCCGGCGCCCACTTCAAAATCGGGCCCGCGGGTGGGGAGCGCCCCCGCGAACCTAACCAACCCCCGGTCACAGGACCCGCCGGGGGTTTTTCTTTGCCTAGCGCTGCGTCTATCGCTGCTGGGCCGCCCGCAGCACGAAGACCCGAATGGCCGAGGAGAGATTGCCCTCGCGGCCTTGGTCGATTTCCGCCACCAACTGGTTCACGGAAACGCCCCGCGCCTCGGCGGCGGATTTGAGCGCGTCCCAGAACTCGGGCTCCAGCGTCACACTGGTGGCGTGACCGGCAATTAGGATCGAGCGTTTCTTGAGCATAAGTGGAACCCCGGCTTCCCCATCGGTGTTCAACCTGAACCCAACGATGGAGGACAGGGATGAACTGGGATCAGGTCAAGGGCAA
>DATJKV010000196.1:0-2357 GCA_035491155.1 Magnetospirillum sp.
ACTCGCCCGGCTGGAGCAGCAAAACTTCGATCTCGAGCTGGAATTGCAGGCCGCCATCGAGCATGGCGACGCTATCGAGGCCGAGCTTGCCCTGGCCAACGACCAGATGCGCTGCGAAATCGGCGAGCGCATCCGGGCGGAGGCCAAGCTTCAGCGTCTGCTCTCCGCGCTGAAGGAGCAGAAGGACGACCTGGAACTCCTGGTCCACACCATCACCGAGCATTCCGACGAGATCGATGTCGAGCGCGAGCTGGCCAACGAGCAGCTGCGCCTGGAGAACGAGCGCATCCGCCTGGCCAAGGAGCACGCCGAGGCGCTGGCCCGCATCAAGGCCGAGTTCGTCGCCGTGGTGTCGCACGAGGTGCGCACCCCCATGAACGGCCTGCTGGGCATGGCCCGGCTGCTGCTGGACACCGAGCTGACCCACGAGCAGCGCGACATGGCCGAGACGGTGGTGTCGTCGGGCAAGCTGTTGTTGAACATCCTCGACGACATCCTCGACCTGTCCAAGCTGGAGGCCAGCCGCCTGCAGCTGGAGAACATCGAGTTCAACCTGGTCCAGCTGGTCGAGGAAAGCCTGGGCCTGATGAGCATGCGGGCCAGCGAGCGCGGCCTGGCGGTGGCCCAGGTCATCGACCCGGCCATTCCGGCGCTGGCCATGGGCGATCCCATGCGCCTGCGCCAGGTGCTGACCAACCTGATCAACAACGCCACCAAGTTCACCGAAAAGGGTGCCATCGTGGTGCGGGTGTCGCTTAGAGGCGGATTAGAGCGCATCCGCTTCGCCATCACCGACA
Organism: Magnetospirillum sp.; assembly: GCA_035491155.1. GTDB lineage: Bacteria > Pseudomonadota > Alphaproteobacteria > Rhodospirillales > Magnetospirillaceae > Magnetospirillum. The sequence continues at coordinate 798 of DATJKV010000196.1, forward strand.
CCGGCATCGGCATCTCTGCCGACGCGCAGGACCGCCTGTTCCACCGCTATGTCCAGGCCGATACCTGGGTGTCGCGCAAGTTCGGCGGCACCGGCCTGGGGTTGGCCATCTGCAAGCAGCTGGTCGAGCTGATGGGCGGCGAGATCGGGGTGGACAGCACGCCGGGTGACGGCAGCACCTTCTGGTTCGAGGTGCCGCTGGGCCAGGCTGCGGGCGAGCGTCCGCGCGTCCGTCCCCAGTTGACGCCATCGCGGGTGCTGCTGGTCGAGCCCGAGGCGCTGATCCGCGACGCCGCCGCCACCCGCCTGGCCGGCTGGGGCATCCCGGCGGAATGCGTCGGGCCGGCCGGCGTGGATGCCGTGGCCCGACCGGGTGACGTGCTGCTGGTGGGGGCGCGGGTGCCGCGCGCCGATGCCCTCGACCTTTCCAGCCGGCACGGCTTGCCGGCAATCATCAGCTCGCCCGCCGGCACCCTGCCGCCCCATTCCGACGGCCACGTCACCGTCACCGTACCCGAGCCGGTCACCGAAGCGGCGCTGGCCCACGCGCTCGATTGGATCGGCACGCCGGTGGGGGAACGCCCCCGGGCGACGCCCCAGCCGGTGCGTTCGGTCCCAGCGGAACAGCCGCCGTTGCGCTCGCTCAAAATGCTGGTGGTGGAGGACAACCCGGTCAACCAGCGTGTCGCGGTGGGCATGTTGACCCGCAAGGGCCACGTGGTGGTCACCGCCGACAACGGCGCCGACGCCATGAAACGGCTGCAGGCGGAAAAATTCGATCTGGTGCTGATGGACCGGCACATGCCGGTGATGGATGGCCTCGAAGCGGTGCGCGCCCTGCGCGCCCTGCCGCCGCCGCTTGGCGCGCTGCCGGTGGTGGCACTGACGGCCGCCGCCACCCAGGATGAAATCCGTGAGTGCCTGGCCGCCGGCATGAACGACTTCGTGCCCAAGCCCTTCTCGCCCGAGCAACTGGCCGAGGTCATCGAGCGCGTCATGGGCGAGGGCGGCGGTGGCGGCGAGGTGTCGCCCGAGGTGGTGGGAAGCCTGCGCGAGATGCTGGGCGACCATGGGGTGGACGAACTGGTCGGCGAATACCTGCGCACCGCCGAAGGCCTGCTGGCAGACATTCGGCAAGCGACCACCATGCGCGACGGCAAGGCTCTGGCCTATGCGGCCCATTCGCTCAAAAGCTCGTCTTCCATGATAGGCCTGGTGGCCATGAGCGATGCCTGTGCCGCCATCGAGGGCGCCATCCGCGAGGGTCGACTCGAGGACGCGCTGGCCCGCACCGAGGGGCTGGCGCAGTGCTTCACCCGTGCCCAGGCGCGGCTGACGGAGTTGTGAACGGGCGTCACCCCCCACTTGCCCGTGGCCGCCATGAATGGCACATTCCAAGTTTGCGGCGCCGCAGCACGGACGTCGCCTTGGGGGAGAATTAGGGGATGGCCAACATTATCGGCGATTTCCGCGACGGCGGGACTGAGATCAAGGAGGGGCTGGAGCTGACCTTCTCGGCCAGTTCGATGCCGCTCAAGCAGCGTTGGCGCAACAACGGGCT
>DATJKV010000197.1:0-2971 GCA_035491155.1 Magnetospirillum sp.
AGCACCTCGAGATTGCGCAGGACGGCGTCCTGGGTGCGGGAATCGGCCAGGAAGGCGGCCCGGCTCATGCCCTGGACGTATGAGGTTACCCGCTCGATAGCCTCCAGCATGTCCTCGACGCGCACGCGCCAGTCCTTGGAACTCACAGTTGGCAGGCCTCCTCGCCGAACACCGGCATGCATTCCGCAAGGATGCGCTTGCGCAGCCGGGGCCGGATGTTTCCTTTGGTGATCAGGTCCACAGGGCGGCCCAGCAGGCCTTCCAGCGCGTGCTTCAATTCGACGTAGCGGAACAGGCCGCCCGGCTGGCCGGGGGCGAATTGCACCATCAAATCCACGTCGGACATGGGCTTGGCCTCGTCGCGCACCACCGAGCCGAACAACGAGGCGGCAACCACGCCGAAGCGCTCGAACAGGTCGCGATGGATGCGCAGCTTGTCCACCACCTCGTCGCGGGTGACCGGCGGGCGCTGGTGTGAGACACGGTTGGCGTAGCCGCGTACCGCGTCCACCTTGTCGGCGGGCACGCGCACGGTCAGTTCCACCACGTTGAGGCGGCCGCGGGCCGGCCGGCGTCTGTCCTTCATACTCCCAAGGATAGCCGCGCGCGCGCGACAGAGGAACGGGGATTGTTGCTCCCCGGCGGCAAGGCTATAACCCTAGTGCCCTGCCCCCGAAATGCATTGCATGAATTTCGGGGATAAGCAGGCCACTAACTTATCGAATTGTGTGGAGGTTCTTCAGAACCACCACACCAGCGACCGCGAACCCTGCCAGGAGTACCGCCCTTGTCCGTTGCCAGCATGACCGGCTATGCCCGCGCCGAGGGGCGTGACGCCCAGGTGAGCTGGGTATGGGAAGCCAAGAGCGTCAACGGCCGTGGCCTGGAAATCCGCTGCCGCCTGCCGTCGGGCCACGATGCCCTGGAAGTGGCGGCGCGCGACACCGCCACCCGCAAGCTGAAGCGGGGCAATTTGCAGGTCTCGCTCAACGTCGCCCGCATCGCCGAGGCTCCCATGGTGCGGGTCAACAACGACCTGCTGCACCAGATCCTCACCCTGGTGGACCAGCTGGGCCCCTCGCACCAGAACATCGCCCCCGCCCGCTGGGACGGCATCCTGTGCATCAAGGGCGTGCTGGAGCCCATGGAGGCCGAAGAGGTGGATGCCGAGGCCGTGCGCCAGGCCCGAGAGGCCGCCATGAAGGCGACGCTGGAGGAGATGCTGGACCAACTGGCCGCCATGCGCTTGTCGGAAGGCACCCGCATCCAAGCGGTACTGATGAGCCAGTTGCGAGAGATTTCCGACCTGGCCGAGCGCGCCGCCGGTTGCGCAAGCTTGCGACCCGACGCGGTGCGCGAACGGCTGCGCCATCAGGTTGCCGCCGTGCTGGACGCCGCCCCCTCGCTGCCCGAGGAGCGCCTGGCCCAGGAGGTCGCGCTGATCGCGGTCAAGGCCGACGTGCGCGAAGAGCTGGATCGCCTGCGCGCCCATGTGGCCGCCGCCCGCGAATTGATTACCGGCGGCGGTGCCGTGGGCCGCAAGCTGGACTTCCTGTCGCAGGAATTCAACCGCGAGGCCAACACGCTCTGCTCCAAATCGGCGGACGTGGAACTGACCCGCGTCGGCCTGGACCTCAAGGCGGTCATCGACCAGTTCCGCGAGCAAGTCCAGAACATCGAGTAGAACCGGAACCGCCTAATGACCACTCCGCCCGCCAATCTTCCCACCGTTGCCCGCCGCGGCCTGATGCTGGTGCTGTCCTCGCCCTCGGGCGCCGGCAAGAGCACCATCGCCCGCGCCCTGCTGGAGCGCGACGCCGACATCGCCATGTCGGTGTCCTGCACCACCCGCCCGCCCCGCCCCGGCGAGGTGGACGGCAAGGACTATCACTTCGTCACCGTCGAGGCCTTCGAGCGCATGGTGGCCAAGGGACAGTTCCTGGAACATGCCCGCGTGTTCGACAATTTCTACGGCACACCCCGCCAGCCGGTGGAAGAGGCCCTGGCCTCGGGCCGCGACGTGCTGTTCGACATCGACTGGCAGGGCACCCAGCAATTGGGCGACAACGCCCGCGACGACCTGGTCACGGTCTTCATCCTGCCCCCCTCGGTGGAGGAGCTGGAACGCCGCCTGCGCGGCCGCGCCCAGGACAGCGAAGAGGTGGTCAAGAAGCGCATGGCCAAGGCCGGCGACGAAATGAGCCATTGGTTCGAATACGACTACGAGCTGCTCAACACCGAGGTGGAACGCTCCATCGCGCGCGTTCAGGCCATCCTGGACGCCGAGCGGCTGCGCCGCCGCCGTCAGGTGGGCATGGCCGATTTCGTCAACCGCCTGCGCGGCCAGTAAGGCATGGCCCCAGTCTCCGCTTCCGCCCCCCCCGCCTCCATCCTGGTTTATGTGGGTCTCGACGCCATCGGCGACGGGCTGATGAAGCTGCCCTTCGTCCGCGCGCTGCGTGCCGCCTTCCCGAGCGCGCACATCACCTGGATGGCAGGCAAGGGCCACACCGTGTACGCCGGCACCCTGGCCCCCGTGGTGGTGGGGCTGGTGGATGAAGTGCTGGACCAGGCCGACGTGGGCAGCCGCTGGCCCGAACTCTTCGGCCGCCGGCCGCTGGCCGACCGCAGCTTCGACCTGGTCATCGATACCCAGCGCCGGGTGCTCACCACCCTGATCTTGAAGCGCATCCGCCACCGCCGCTTCATCTCGGGCACCGCCGACTTTATCCTTTCCGAGGGCAAGCCGCCGCGCGGCTGGAAGCGGCCCACCTCCATGGTGGCGCAGATCATGGCGCTGGTGGAGATCGCCTCGGGCGCCAAGGCCGAAAGCGCCGCGCCGCTGCCGCGCGACGAGGCGTGCGAGCATCTGGCCGATGGGCTGCTGCCCCCCGGTCCGGCCTATGTGGGCTTCGCCCCCGGCGCCGGGGGCAAGCACAAGTGCTGGCCGCTGGAGCGCTTCGCCGAATTG
>DATJKV010000198.1:0-5434 GCA_035491155.1 Magnetospirillum sp.
CATCGCCGGTGCGCTGGCCTTCCTCGACCGGCTGGCGCTGGAAGGCGGCTATTTCGCCCGGGTGCCCAGCGCCGATGCGCTGCTGGAAACCCTGCGCGGCAAGTCCGCCGCCTATGTCGCTCATGAATACCTGAACCGCGACTGGGCACCGCATTACCACACGGACGTGGCGGCCGAGTTGGCTGGGCTGGACTTCGCCGCCTCGGCTACCCTGTTAGACCACCTGGACCACTGGCGCCTGGGCGAGGACGCCGCCGCCCTGGTGGGCGACGACGAGACCCTGCGCGACACCCTAGCCTACACCCGTTTCCGCCGTGACCTGTTCGTCAAGCAGCCGCGCCGGCTGTCGGCCGGCGAGCGTGAGCAGGCCCTGAACGCGTTGCGCTTCTCCCTGGTGGTGCCGCGCGACGAGGTGTCCCACAGCGTGGGCACCCCGGCGGGCGATCGTGTGCTCGACCCGGTGATCTATGGCCCCCTGGCCGACCAGCTGGCGGCAGGGCCGTGCACCCTGGACGAACTGGGCGGACTGGCCATGTTGGAGCCGCTCACCGTGCTGGTGGGGCTGGGGCTGGTTGCCCCTTCGCTGGGGCCATGTCCGAGGGCGGCAGCGTTCAACAAGGCGGTGCTGGATGCCAATCGTTTGAGCCCGGATCTGCGCCAATTGGCCTCGCCAATCCTGGGCACCGGTCTGGTGGTGGACGTTCTGGAACGCCTGTTCCTGCTCGCCGCGCAGCAGGGCAGGGCCCCCGTCGCCTTTGCCTGGGAGGTTCTGGCGGAGCGGGGCAAACGCCTCTACGCCGACGGGCGCTGGCTGGAGGGCGAGGAGAACCTGGCCGAGCTTGGCCGCCTGCACGAACGGTTCATGCGGAAACGGCTGCCCTTGCTGGCCGGCCTGGGGATCGCCTAAGGCTTTGGTGATGACGGTGCGGCGGTTCTTGGACACGGCCGTCGGGTATAATGCTGCCGCAAAAACGTGGATGGCCGGGTCAAGCCCGGCCATGACGTCGTCAAGCGCACCTAAAGCCTCGGCCGATCAATCCCGTCCGGCGATGGCGTCGCCGACAATGCGGAAGCCGTCGGCCACCAGATCGGCACCCAGCTCCGCCACCGGCGTGCGCGAATAGCCGAAGGCCACGACGATGCAGGGCACGCGCGCTCCCTTGGCGGCCAGCACGTCGTTGACCGAATCGCCCACCATCACCGCCTCGTCACGGGCAACTCCCAGGCGGTCCAGCACGGTGTCGATGTGGGCCGGATTGGGTTTCAGCGCCGGGGTGTCGTCGCCGCCCACCACCACTGCGAAGAAATGGTCCAGGTCCAGCGCCCTCAGGATTTCATGGCTGGCCGCGGTGGGCTTGTTGGTGCAGACCGCCAGCAGGATGCCTTTGGACTTCAGGCGCGCCAGCGTTTCCACCACGTGGGGGAAGGGGCGCGTCAGCACGGTGGCGTGCCGCTCGTAGAATGCCAGGAAGCGCTCCAGGTACGGGCCGACCTCGGGGCCCGGCAGGCCGCCGCGAGCGGCGAAGGCGCGCTCCACCAGGGTGTGGGCGCCGTCGCCCACCATGGGGCCCAGCTCCGCTTCGGTAACCGGCTCCCGGCCTTCCTCGGCCAGGATGTGGTTGATGGCCGCCGTCAGGTCCGGCAGCGAATGGATGAGCGTTCCGTCCAGATCGAAAATGGCGGCGCGCATAGGGCGATGCATTGAAACCTTCCGCAATAAAGATTGACTGGCTAGGGCGTCGCCTTTGTGTCACCTTCCCGCCGCAACCGCAACAGATTGGGTATCCGGGTTCGGCATGGCCACGTCTCAGCTCGCCGTCATCGTCCTTGCCGCCGGCATGGGCACCCGCATGAAGTCCGACCTGCCGAAGGTCATGCACCCGCTGGCCGGGCGCCCCATGGTGCAGCACCTGATGGACACCATCTCGGGGCTGAAGCCTGACCGTGTGGTAGTGGTGGTCGGCCCCGGCATGGACCAAGTGGCCCAGGCGGTGGCCCCGGCCCATACGGTGGTGCAGGCCGAACGGCTGGGCACCGGTCACGCCGTCATGCAGGCCAAGGCCGAACTGGCCGATTTCACCGGTGACGTGCTGGTGCTGTACGGCGATACCCCGCTGATCGCCCGCGACACCCTGGATCGCATGCTGGAGGAACGCCGTTCCCCCAAGGAGCCCGCCGTTGTGGTGCTGGGCTTCAAGCCGGCCGACGCCGGCCACTATGGCCGCCTGGTTGTAGGCGCCGAGGGCCTGAAGGCCATCGTCGAGTGGAAGGACGCGACCCAGGACCAGCGCGAGATTCCGCTGTGCAATTCGGGTGTGCTGGCCATCGACGGCTCGCGCCTGTGGACGCTGGCTGACCGCATCACCAACGAGAACGCCAAGGGCGAGTACTACCTGACCGACCTGGTCGCGCTGGCCCGCGCCGACGGCGCCTGCTGCTCGTTCGTGCTGGGCGACGAGGAAGAGTTGCTGGGCGTCAACTCCCGTGTCGAGCTGGCTGCCGCCGAGGCCATCGTGCAGCGCCGCCTGCGCGTCCACGCCATGGAAGGCGGCGCCACCCTGGTCGATCCCGCCTCCGTCTGGTTCGCTTGGGACACCCGGCTGGGCCGTGATGTGGTGGTGTGGCCGCACGTGGTGTTCGGCCCCGGCGTCACCGTGGGCGACGGCGTGCAGATCAAGGGCTTCTGCCATTTCGAACACTGCCGCGTTGATGATGGCGCCGAAGTGGGCCCCTATGCTCGCCTGCGCCCCGGTGCCGAAATTGGGCCCAAGGCCCACGTGGGCAACTTCGTCGAGGTCAAGCAGTCCGTTCTCGAGGAAGGCGCCAAGGTCAATCACCTGACCTATATCGGCGACGCCCGGGTGGGCGCGGGAGCCAATGTGGGCGCCGGCACCATCACCTGCAATTACGATGGCTTCCACAAATCCTTCACCGATATCGGTGCCAATGCCTTCATCGGCTCCAATTCGTCGCTGGTGGCGCCGGTGAAGATTGGCGACGGCGCTATCATTGGCGCCGGCACGGTGGTTACCCGCGAAGTCAGCGCCGGCGCGTTGGCGGTGGCGCGCGCTACCCAGATGGAGCTCTCCGGATGGGCGGACCGCTTCCGCGAAAGGAAGCGCGCCGAGAAGGCGCCGGGAAAGTAAACTCCGTCAGGTTCTAAGGGGAGTACGACAGTATGTGCGGAATCGTCGGCATCATCGGCAAGGGCCAGGTGGCTCCCCTGCTGGTCGAGGGGCTGCGCCGTCTGGAATATCGCGGCTACGATTCCGCCGGAATCGCCACCCTGGTGAACGGCCATATCGAGCGCCGCCGCGCCGAGGGCAAGCTGGCCAACCTGGAAAAGCTGCTGGAATCCAAGCCGCTGCCCGGCACCATCGGCATCGGCCACACCCGCTGGGCCACGCACGGCGTCCCCAATGAATGCAACGCCCATCCCCATGCCACCAGCCGGGTGGCGGTGGTGCATAACGGCATCATCGAGAACTATTCCGAGCTGAAGGCCGAACTGGGGGCCGCCGGCCAGAAATTCGAGAGCGACACCGACACCGAGGTGGTCGCCCAGCTGATCGACTTCTATCTGGCCCAGGGCAAGGGGCCGGAGGAAGCCACCGCCCTGTCGCTGAAGCGGCTGCACGGCGCTTTCGCGCTGGGCATCATCTTCACCGGTCACCACGACCTGATGATTGCCGCCCGCGAAGGTAGCCCGCTGGCCTTGGGTTATGGCGAGGGGGAGATGTTCCTGGGCAGCGACGCCCTGGCGCTGGCACCGCTGACGCAGAAGATCAGCTACCTGTCTGATGGCGACTGGGCGGTGATCCGCCCCGACAGCGTCACCATCCGCGACCGCGAAGGCCGCCTGGTGAATCGCGAGGTGCGCCTGACCCAGCTGTCGGGCGCGCTGATCGGCAAGGGCCAGCACCGGCACTTCATGGTGAAGGAGATTTTCGAACAGCCGCAGGTGCTAGGCGATACCCTCAACACCATGCTGAACCCGGCGACCCACACCATCACCCTGCCGGCCATTCCCTTCGACCTGGGCGCGGTGGAGAAGGTGACCATCGTCGCCTGCGGCACCTCGTTCTATGCCGGCATGGTCACCCGCTACTGGATCGAGAAGCTGGCCCGCGTGCCGGTCGAGGTGGAGATCGCCTCGGAATTCCGCTATCGCGAGCCGGTCCTTCAGAACGGCGGCTTGGCCATCTTCATCTCGCAGTCGGGCGAGACCGCCGACACCTTGGCGGCGTTGCGCTATTGCCGCGCCCACGGACAGCACACCCTGTCGCTGGTCAACGTGGTGGAAAGCACCATTGCCCGCGAGTCCGAGGTGGCCCTGCTCAGTCAGGCCGGCCCCGAGATCGGCGTCGCCTCCACCAAGGCGTTCACCACCCAGCTGGTGGTCATGGCCTGCCTCGCCATCTCCATGGCCCGCGCCAAGGGCACCATCTCGGCCGAGGAGGAGGCCCGCCTGTCCCAGGAACTGGCTGCCGTGCCCGCCAACGTGGCCGCCGTGCTGCGCCAGGAACACCGCATCCGCGAAATCTCGGAAAGCATCGCCCAGGCCCGCGACGTCATCTACCTGGGCCGCGGCACCGGCTATCCCATCGCGCTGGAAGGCGCGCTGAAGCTCAAGGAAGTCAGCTACATCCACGCCGAGGGCTATGCCGCCGGCGAACTGAAGCACGGCCCCATCGCCCTGATCGACGACCATGTGCCGATCATCGTGGTCTGCCCCACCGACGAGCTGTACGAAAAGACAGCCTCGAACGTGCAGGAAGTGGTGGCGCGTGGCGGCAAGGTGGTGTTCCTGTCCGACCGGCAAGGCATCGACCGCCTGGCCACCAAGGCGCTCGCCACGGTGGAACTCCCCGCCGTCGACCCGTTCGTCGCCCCCATCCTCTACGCCATCCCGGTCCAGTTGCTGGCCTACCACGTCGCCATCGCCAAGGGCACCGACGTGGACCAGCCCAGGAACCTAGCGAAGAGCGTGACGGTAGAGTAACTCCGGCGATCCGGAGCGGTTGTCGTGTCCGGTGACGAAATAGTGTCATACCGGACGAAATAGTCTCATACTCGACGAAATAGTTTCATACTGAGCCGAGCTTGCACTTGTGGTTGAGGTCGGCCTATCCTCGTGAGGGATGGGCCGGCTGGCCAGAGGGGCGCCCATGGCGCGGCGGAAGTATTCCGTGGACGAGGCATTGATCGCCCGCTACCTGAAGGAAGGTCGCGGGACAGGCTTCGGCGCCGATTACAAACCCTGGCTGAAAATCTACGACGTCCCTTCCCTGGGGCGCTCGCACCGCCTGCGGGGCATCAAGACCGGCCGGGTTCACCATTTCCTCTCCGACATCGAGGCCAACCTTTTCTACCTGCTCGACTGGCATGACGCGGTCGTGGATACGGCAGGCCGGCGTATTTATGGTGTATATTA
>DATJKV010000199.1:0-3730 GCA_035491155.1 Magnetospirillum sp.
GGAAGGTGGCGGTCAGCGCCAGGCCGATATAGACGGCGAAGCCCAGCGGGTTGCCAGAGGGCAGCGGGTTGGCGACGCCATTGGACAGGGCGCCAAAAACCGACACGGCCAGGTACAACGCGATCACCAGCACGCCGGCCACAGTCAGGCCGAGAACCTTCGGAAGGACGCTCATCGAACTCGCTCCTTGAATCTTTACGCCGGCCCCAAATTGTGACCGGTCCCCTCGGAACAAACCTCTACCAGATTTAGGGTTAATTCGAAAGGTCAATTCGTCGATCTATTCCGACCGCGCGTGGACACCTGACCGGTCAGGCGTGCGGCTTTCGGATGGTTGAACCCATCCATGCGCGACGAAAGATGGGGAAGGGTCATATACGGGCAGAAGGGCTGCTCGAGTGATCCAAAGCCCCAGGATCTACAACCTCTTTCCCCTTTTGGTCGGACACGTGGCGCGCTGGGCGGACGAGCTGCCCCGCATCCGCGCCATGGGCTTCGACTGGGTCTACGTCAACCCGTACCATTATCCCGGCTTTTCCGGCTCGCTGTATGCGGTGAAGGACTATTTCCGCCTTCACGAGCTGATGGATGACGGCCGGCCCATGGATGTCCAGCTGGGCGAGTTTTGCGCCGGTGCGGCAGAAATGGGCCTCAAGGTGATGATGGATTTCGTGGTCAACCACACCTCGAAGGACGCGGTGCTGGTGGCCGAACACCCCGACTGGTATGTGCGCGACCCGTCGGGGGCGCTGGTGTCGCCGGGCGCCGTCGACCCCGAGGATCCCACCAAGATCACCGAATGGGGCGACCTCGCCAAACTGGACTACGACAACCGGGGCCTGCATCCAGCCTTCATCGAATACTGGGCGGGCGTGGCCGATCACTATGCCCGGCTCGGCTTTGCCGGCTTCCGCTGTGACGCCGCCTATCAGGTGCCGGCCGAGGTGTGGACGGGCGTGATCGGGCGGGTACGGACGGAATTTCCCGGAATTCACTTCGCCGCCGAGACGCTGGGCTGCACGCCCGATCAGATCAAGGCGCTGCATGCCGCCGGCTTCGACACTTTGTTCAACTCGTCCAAATGGTGGGATTTCCACCAGCCCTGGCTGTTGGAACAGTACGACCTGCTGCGCGCCATCGCGCCTTCCATTTCCTTTCCGGAAAGCCATGACACCGCCCGGCTGGCGGCCGAGGTGGCCGGGCAGGATGCCTACGACTGGGCGAAGCTCAGGGCCGCCTTCGCCGCCTTCTTCTCGGCCGGCTGGATGATGCCGATGGGCTATGAATGGGGGTGGCGGGCCAAGCCCGACGTGGTGGCCAGCCGCCCCACCGACCGCGAGGAAGCCCAGTTCGATATTTCGGACTTCGTCACCCGGCTGAACCGCATCAAGGCGGAAACACCGGCGCTCAACGACGAGGGGTCGCAACGGCGGTTGACGCCGGCCGATTCCCCGGTGGTGGCGTTGCTCAGGTTGACGCCGGACGAGGGGCAGGCGGCGCTACTGGTCTTGAATACCGACCCCGTCAATCCGGCGCGGGTTGACGTCAACCGCATGCTGAAGGACGCCGGCATCGGCGCCGTCGAGGTTCTGCTGGGCGAGGCCCTGCTGGGTGTGGGCGGCGACCTGCCGCCGCTGGGCGTGCGGCTTTACCGCACCGCGCCGGCAACAGCGGCCGATGACGGGCCGACCGACCGACTGCCCGACGTGCGGGCGCCAGGCATCCTCATTCTCGACGTCCAGCCCTCGGTCAATTGCGGCCGTTACGCGGTCAAGCGCGAGGTGGGCGATACCTTGGAGGTCACCGCTGACATCCTGAAGGACGGCCACGACAAGCTGGCGGCGCGGGTGCTATGGCGCGAGACGGGCGAGCGCATGTGGCACGAGGAGCCCATGCGCCCGCAGGACAACGATCGCTGGATCGGCCGCGTCCACTTAACCGACAATACCCGTATCGAATTCACCGTCGAGGCCTGGCCCGATTTGTTCGAGACGTGGTGCGACGATCTGGTGAAGAAGCGGGGTGCCGGTCAGGCCATCCATGTGGAGCTGATCGAGGGCCACCTGCTGCTCAATGAGGCGTTGCCACGCATGCAGGGCAGTGACCGCGAGCGCATGCAGCGGGTGCTGGCCGAACTGGATGCCGCCTTTGATGACGACGACAAGGCGGCGCTCATGATCTCGGCCATGGTGCGGGGGCTGATGGCCCGCTGGCCCGACCGTGAGCGGGCGGTGCGCCACCCGGGCGTCTTTCCGGTGATGGTGGACCGCGTGGCGGCCCGGTTCGCGGCCTGGTACGAGATGATGGTGCGCAGCCAGGGCTCGGCGCCGGATCGCGGCGCCACCTTCGCCGAGGCCGAGCGGCGCCTGCCCGACATCGCCCGGATGGGCTTCGACGTGGTGTACCTGCTGCCCATCCACCCCATCGGCCGGGTCCACCGCAAGGGTCCCGACAACACCCTGGTGGCCAAGGACGGCGATCCGGGGAGTCCCTATGCCATCGGCAATTCCGATGGCGGGCACAATGCGGTCAATCCGGAACTGGGCACCCTGGAGGGCTTCCGCCATTTCATCGCCGCCGTGCGTGGACACGGCATGGAAGTGGCGCTGGATTTCGCCATCCAATGCGCCCCCGACCATCCGTGGGTCAAGCAGCATCCCGAATGGTTCCAGTGGCGGCCCGACGGCACCATCCGCTACGCGGAAAATCCGCCCAAGAAGTACCAGGACATCGTCAACGTCTCGTTCCACAGCGACGGTGCGGACGCCTTGTGGCGCGAGTTGCTGGGCGTGGTGCTGTTCTGGGTGCGGGAAGGGGTGCGTGTCTTCCGCGTGGACAATCCGCACACCAAGCCCATTCCGTTCTGGGAATGGCTGATCGCACGGGTTCAGGAAGAGCACCCGGACGTGCTGTTCCTGTCCGAAGCCTTCACCCGTCCCAAGCTGATGCGGGCACTGGCCAAGGCGGGGTTCACCCAGTCCTACACCTATTTCACCTGGCGTAACTTCAAGCAGGAGCTGACCGACTACCTGAACGAGCTGGCGCAAGGCGAGGCGCGGGAATACATGCGGCCGCACTTCTGGCCCTCGACCCCCGACATCCTGCCGCCCTTCCTCCAGACCGGCGGGCGCGCGGCCTTTCGCATCCGGCTGGTGCTGGCGGCCACGCTGTCATCGCTGTACGGCATATACAACGGCTACGAGCTGTGCGAGGCGGCGGGGATCTCGGGCAAGGAGGAGTACCTGCATTCCGAGAAGTACCAGCACAAGGTCTGGGACTGGAACCGCCCCGGCAACATCAAGGCGGACATCACCCGCATCAACGCTATTCGGCGCGAAAACCCGGCCCTGCACGAATTCGAGAACGTGCGCTTCCATCACTGTGACGACGACTCGGTGCTGTTCTACGGCAAGGCCAGTTTCGACCGCTCGAATGTGATCTTCGTCGCCGTCTGCCTGGATCCCTTCGATGTGCACGAGGCGGTTCTGACCTTCCCGCTTGACCAGATGGGTGTGCCGGAAGGGGAAACCTTCGAGGTGGAGGAACTGTTGTCCGGGCGGCGGCATCTGTGGCGCGGTGCGCGGCAGCGCGTGCGCCTGGACCCCGCGGTCAATCCGGCGGTGATCTACCGCGTCACCATGTGGACGAGTGTCGATTATAGGACGCCGTGCTTCTGAGCTGCTTTTGCCCTCGCCCGCCAGAGCGGGAGAGGGAGGGACCCGCGAAGCGG
>DATJKV010000200.1:0-2559 GCA_035491155.1 Magnetospirillum sp.
TATCGACAATTTCACCTTCGTCCCGGCGACCATCACCGTGCCCAAGGGCGGAACGGTGGTGTGGAGCAACCGCGACGACATGGTCCACAGCGTGGTCGCCAGTGACGCCAGCTTCAAGTCGGCGCCGCTGGATACCGACGACCGCTATTCCCACACCTTTACCGAGGCCGGCGAGGTCACCTATTTCTGCGGTCTGCATCCCCAGATGATCGGCCACATCGTCGTCAAACCCTGAAAACGAAACGGGCGCCCCTTTGAAGGGAGCGCCCCGGGCAACCCCAAAAACAAAGCGGGCGCCCCAAGGGGCGCCCGCCGGTGTCCGTAGCCCAAGCCTTACAGGCTGGCTTCGACCCATTCGTACAGCTTGCTCTTGGGCAGAGCGCCGATCTTGGTCGCCGCCACCTGACCGCCCTTGAACACCATCAGGGTGGGGATGCCGCGCACGCCGTACTTGCCGGGGGTGCCGGGGTTCTCGTCGATGTTCAGCTTGACCACGGTGACCTTGCCGTCCATGTCCTTGGACAGCTCTTCCAGGGCCGGGGCGATCTGACGGCAAGGGCCGCACCATTCGGCCCAGAAATCGACCAGCACCGGGCCGGAAGCCTTCAGCACATCGGCTTCGAACGTCGCATCGGTCACATTCTTCATCGCCTTGAATCCTCGCTGCGTGGTCGGATGGGAGGCAGGCCCTCCCCGAATTTGCGAACACTCTAGAAAGCCCGGCGGGGGGCGTCAAGGCGGGCCGGCGCAGACGTGCCCCGCCGGGCAATGCGACTAGGGTCAGATATGGGAGTTCGCCGGACAAGAAAAAGGCCGCTCAGGAACGGCCGAGCGCCTCCAGAAGCGCCGCGCGCACGGCCGCCGGCTGGTCGAAATGAACCATGTGCGCGGCACCCGGAATTACCCGCACGCTGTCCTCCCGGCCCAGCAGGGGCGACAGCCTGCCCCCCAGCGCCTCCGGGCAAAGCGGATCGGCGCCGCCGAACAGGTAGTGGACCGGAACGGCGGCCGCGACCCAACCGGCGAACAGGTCGAATCCGGCCAACTCGGGCAGCAGCCGTTTCTGCACCACCTGCATGTTGCGCAACGCGGCGACGGCACCGAACATGCCATAGGTGGCGACCAGCCCGCCCAACATCCGCCGAAGCATGGAACCAAACCGGCCACCGTGCTCGATGGCGCCCTGATCGCTTAGAAGGCGGGCACGGGCCTGGAACGGGCCGGGCGCAACATAGGGCGGGGGGCCGAGCTTGGCGACGGCCCGCTTCAACTTGGCGTCGCCGCATGCCGCCTCGCGCAGGAAGGCAAGCGCGCCGGCGTCGCCCATGGCGCTATCGGCGTCGATGGAGACCGCCACCACGGCACGGACAGCATCCAGGCTCCGCGCCGCCCGCACCGCCAGGGCGGCACCGAGCGAGATGCCGAGAACAACTACCGGCTGCCCAATTTCGCCGGCCAGCCAACGCAGAACCCAGGACAGGTCGTCGGCCTGGCTTGCCAGCGAGACGCTCCTGGCGTCCCGCAGCGGCGCCGG
This sequence comes from Magnetospirillum sp., assembly GCA_035491155.1. GTDB lineage: Bacteria > Pseudomonadota > Alphaproteobacteria > Rhodospirillales > Magnetospirillaceae > Magnetospirillum. Next base: position 1,535 of record DATJKV010000200.1, read on the forward strand.
GCCACAGCCGCGCTGGTCCCAATAGGCCACGGTGAAGTGGTCCTCGAGGGCCAAAAGGTGCTGGAAACGCCCGGCCTCGTGCAGTAGCGGCAGGCCGGGGCCCGCCTGGACCACCAGCAGCGGAGGCAGGCCCAGGCGCGCCGCGCACAGCCGCAGCCGCTGCCGAGTCCCGTTGACGTCGAGCAAGAGCGAACGATCGCAGGCAAAGCTGGGCATGGGCGTCATTCCCCCGAGACGAACCACGTCGCCGCTGATGTAGGTGCAACCCTAGCATTACAAGGGGGATGCCAAAAGAAAACCCCCGGGGCGAGCCCGGGGGTCTTCATCCGTCGCATGACGCGAAGGATTAGCCGTTGACGGCTTCCTTGAGGCCCTTGCCGGCCGAGAACTTCGGCTGCTTGGAGGCCGGGATCTTGATCTTTTCGCCGGTGCGGGGGTTACGGCCCTCGGAGGCGGCACGGCTGGCCACCGAGAAGGAGCCGAAACCAACCAGGCGAACTTCGTCGCCACCCTTCAGCGCAGAGGTGATCGCTTCGAACACGCCCTCGACGGCCTTCTCAGCGTCAGCCTTGGTCAGGCCGGAGAGCTCGGCAACGCGCGAAACCAGGTCAGCCTTGTTCATCGGAGTTCATTCCCCTGAAAGTGTGAAATCTTATTCGGACCCATCCGTCCATCCCAATTGCCAGAGCCCCAAGCGCCCGTCAATGGCAGAAATGCAGGGTTCCTAGCGAAAACCCGTTTCGACCAGCAGCCGATGGAACTCGCGCAGGTGCATTTCCGCCTTGCCCGGCTCGGGAACGCTGGCCAGGAACTTCTCTTCGAACTGGGGTTGCCGCAGATGGTCGATGACGCGCGCACGAGCCAAATTCAATGACTTACCTTCGATGAGTACCCCCGAACCGCAGAACTTGATGAGGCGGATGGCGCGCAGCGCCAGGGGGTCGTCGGGCTTGTCGATCTTCTCGATAACGCCCTCGTCCACCAAGTAGGCGGCCAAAGCCTCGTCCACCAAGCTGCCCAGTTCT
>DATJKV010000201.1:0-4440 GCA_035491155.1 Magnetospirillum sp.
GCATCCTCTACGGTATCGGCGTCGGCCCCGGCGATGCCGAGCTGTTGACGCTGAAGGCGGTGCGCCTGCTGCACTCCTGCCCGGTGCTGGCCTGGCCGGCGCCGCTGGAGGGCGAGGGGCTGGCGCGAACCATCGCCGGCCCGCACATCCCGGCGGGAAAGACCGAAATCGCCATCCGGCTGTCCTTCCGGCCCGAGCGTGACGACACCGATACCGCCTATGATAACGCTGCCGAAATGATTTCCGGCCATCTGGCGGCGGGTCGCGACGTGGCCGTGCTGTGCGAGGGCGACCCGCTGTTCTTCGGCTCGTTCATCTACCTGATGACCCGGCTCAGCAACCGCTTCCCGGTGCAGGTGGTGCCTGGCATCGCCTCGCCCATGGCGGCGGCGGCGATGGCGCTGCATCCCCTGTCGACGCTGGAAGACGCGGTCGCCATTATCCCGGCCACGCGAGCCGAGGCCGAGATCGAGCGGCTGCTGGCGGCGGCGGAATCGGCGGTGATCATGAAGATCGGCCGCCATCTGCCCAAGGTGCGCCGCGTGCTCGACCGCCTCAACCTGACCGAAAAGGCCATGCTGGTGGAACGCGCCACCCAGGCCGGCCAGCGTCTGATCCCCTTGGCGGACGCCGCCGAGGCTCCGTACTTCTCTCTCATCCTGGTGCATGCATGACCGCCGTCCTTGTTGTCACTCCCGCCGCTTTGTCCGTCGCCCGCCGCATCAAGGCCGCCCTGCCGGGCGCCCGCCTGCACGGCCTTTCGGGGCGCATTGACGAAGCGGATGAGCTGTTTTTCGACACCAAGGCCCACATTGCCGCCCTGTTCCAGGCGGGTGAGGGCATCGTCGGCGTGTGCGCCGCCGGCATCCTGATCCGTGCCATCGGTCCGGTGCTGGTGGACAAGCAGGCCGAGCCGCCGGTGCTGGCGGTGGCGCCTGACGGCTCCTCGGTGGTGCCGCTGCTGGGCGGCCATCACGGCGCCAACGAATTGTCGCGCACGCTGGCCGAGGCGCTGTCTTCCCATGCCGCCATCACCACCGCCGGCGACCTCAAGCTGGGCGTTGCGCTGGACGAGCCGCCGCCCGGCTGGCACGTGGCCAATCCCGAGGCGGCCAAGCCGGTGGCCGCCGCCCTGCTGGCCGGCGAGCCGGTGCGCCTGGAGGTCGAGGCGGGCGAGGCCGGCTGGCTCAAGCACCTGCCCTTCACCGACGAGGCCGAACCGGCGGTGCGCGTCACCGACCATCAGGTGGTGGCCGACGAGGCCGAACTGCTGTTGAACCCGCCGGTGCTGGCCCTGGGTGTCGGCTGCGATCGCGGCTGCCCGCCCGAGGAACTGGCCGCCCTGGTGCGCGAGACGCTGGAGGCCGAGGCCCTGGCGCCGGGCGCCATCGCCTGTGTCGCCTCCATCGACCTCAAGATGGACGAGCCGGCGGTGCATGCCCTGGCGGCCTCGCTAGGCGTGCCCGCCCGCTTCTTCACGCCTCAGCAGCTGGCCGCCGAGGCGCCGCGCCTCAAGACTCCTTCCGCCATCGTATTGAAGGAGACCGGCTGCCCTGGCGTGGCCGAAGGTGCCGCCCTGGCTGCCGCCGGACTGGACTCCGAGCTGGTGGTGCCCAAGCTCAAGACCAAGCGCGCCACCGTCGCTATCGCCCGCGCCGCCACCGGCATCGACCCGGATGTGGTGGGCCGTTGCCGCGGCACCTTGTACGTGGTCGGCATTGGGCCGGGCACGGCGGCCATGCGCACGCCGGAAGCCAGCGCCGCCATCGCCGCCTCGTCGGATCTGGTGGGTTACGGCCTCTATCTCGACCTGCTGGGCGAAGCCGCCGCCGGCAAGGCCCGCCACCAAAGCAATCTGGGCGCCGAGGCCGATCGTGCCCGCATGGCGCTGGAATTGGCCGGCCAGGGCAAGACGGTGTCGCTGGTGTGCTCGGGCGATGCCGGCATCTATGCGCTGGCGACCCTGGTGTTTGAACTGATCGATCGCGAGAAGAAGCCCGAGTGGCTGCGCACTGCCGTGCAGGTGGTGCCCGGCGTCTCGGCGCTCCAGGCTGCCGCCGCGCGTGCCGGCGCGCCGGTGAACCACGATTTCTGCACCATCTCGCTGTCCGACCTGCTGACCCCGTGGGAGACCATCGAGAAGCGCCTGAAGGCGGCGGCCGAGGCCGATTTCGTCGTCTGCTTCTACAATCCCGTGTCCCAGCGGCGCCGTGACCAGCTGGCGCGGGCCCGTGACATCCTGCTCACCGGCCGTCCGCCCGAGACGCCGGTGATCCTGGCCCGCCAACTGGGCCGCCCGGAAGAGAGCGTGAAGATCGTTACGCTTGGCGAACTGACGCCGGACCACGCCGACATGCTGACGCTGGTGATGGTGGGCAGCTCGGAAAGCCGGCGCCTGGCCCTGGGCGGGGTCGAGCGGGTCTACACGCCGCGCGGCTACGCCAAGAAGCTGGTGTAAAGGCTGCGCAGCGGCCGGCCGAAGATCAGCCGCAGGCCTTCCAGCAGGGCGATATCGGCGGCGACCCGGTGGGCGTCGGCCGGGCAACTGATCAGGTGGGCCTCGATCTCGGCGCGGCGGCCGTCGCTCAGGCGGTCGTCCACGAAGGCCAGCAAATCGGTCTCGGTTACCGGATGGATGCTCATGCTGGCCCCCATGGGCTGGTCGTGGGGTTATTCCTCGTCGTCGGGATTGACCTGCTCGTCCGAGGGGCCGGCGGCCATCTGCTGCAACAGTGTCTGCACCTTGTCGCGCAGCGCCGGATCGTCGCGGACCGACAGGGCGATCTGGTTGTAGCGATCCACCGTCAGCCCGTCCTGCTCGACCGCCGACTTCATGTCGGTCATCGCGCTTTGCTTGATCTCCTCCAGGCGGGCCGGATCCTCCTCGTCGCGCAACATCATCATGTAGCCGTGCTGGACGCCGACCAGGCGCAGGAAGGCGGCGACGAAAGCGGACAGTTCGCTGTCGTCGGGGGTGGCGGCTTGTTGTTGGGCCAGGGGGCCGGCGTCGTCCACCGCCGCCACGACGGGTGTGGCCACGGCCAGGACGGCCGCCGTCACGGCAAGAAGCAGGAATCGCATCATCGGCACCTCGTCTGCCTGGAACCACGTACCAGCGCAAATGCGCGTCGCCTGCCCCGTGTTCCCGTGCCGGATGGACGGATGCTGGCCTCTTGCGATTCCGGACGTTATCCTGTCGGCCGTTTTCGCCCCAAATTCCCAGGGATTCCATGACCGTTCATTTCATCGGCGCCGGTCCCGGCGCCCCCGACCTCATCACCGTTCGCGGCCTCGGCCTTATCCGCAAGTGCCCGGTGTGCCTCTATGCCGGCTCGCTGGTCCCGGCCGAGATCGTCGCCGAGGCGCCCGAGGGCGCGCGCGTGCTGGACACCGCGCCCATGCACCTGGATGAGATCGTGGCCGAGATGCAGGCGGCGCATAAGGCCGGCCTGGACGTGGCCCGCGTCCATTCGGGCGATCCCTCCATCTATGGCGCCATCGCCGAGCAGATGCGCCGGTTGGACCAGCTGGGCATTCCCTACGATGTCTGCCCCGGCGTGCCGGCCTTCGCCGCCGCCGCCGCCGCCCTGTCCACCGAGCTGACCCTGCCCGACATCAGCCAGACCATCATCGTCACCCGCACCGCCGTGCGCTCCTCGGCCATGCCCGAGGGCGAGGACCTTGCCACCTTGGGGCGTAGCGGCGCCACGCTCGCCATCCACCTGTCGGTCAACAACCTGAAGAACGTGGTGGACGAGCTTACCCCCCTTTACGGCGCCGATTGCCCGGTGGTGGTGGCCTATCGGGTGTCGTGGCCCGACCAGGCCTTCGTCGCCGGCACGCTGGCCGACATCCGCGACAAGGTGAAGGCGGCCGGCTTCACCCGCACCGCCCTGATCCTGGTGGGCCAGGTGCTAAGCGGCGCCGACTTCACCGATTCCCGCCTCTACGCCGCCGATCACACCCACGTGCTGCGGCCGGGGAAGTAATCAGGTCCGGCACCAGCCGGCGGCGGCATCGACGCCGTCCACCACCAAGCCCTTGGGTTTCTCCGGTCGCTGAACCATCAGCACCGGCAGGCCCAGGGTGCGGGCCGCTTCGATCTTGGGGTAGGTGGCGGTTCCGCCCGACGCCTTGGTCACCAGCACGTCGATGGCGTGGGTGGCCATCAATTTCTGTTCCGCCTGCGCATCGAATGGTCCCTTGCCGGTGACTACGGTGTAGTCGGTGAGGGCCAGGTCCTGGGCGGCGATCAGGCGGACCAGGAACCACACGTCCTTCACCCGGGCGAAGCGCTCCACCTCGCCGATGCCGACGGTCAGGAAGGCGCGCCGGCCCAACCGGGGCAGCGTTTCGGCGGCTTCCTCCATGTTGGCGGCTTCGATCCAATGGTCGCCGGGCTGGCGCACCCAGGCCGGACGCTCCAGCCGCAGCATGGGA
>DATJKV010000202.1:0-3745 GCA_035491155.1 Magnetospirillum sp.
GCCGGCCTGGTGTCGGTGCGGCGGGAGGGGCGGTCGTTGATCTATGCGGCCGAGTACGTCCGCATGCGGGCGGTGCTCGACTACATGACCGAGAACTGCTGCAACCGGTCGCCGTGCTGCAAATAGGAGGGCGCCATGAACGACAAGATTGCCATGAACGCCGATGAGACCCGCGAGACCGTACGCAGCCGCTACGGCGCCATCGCCGCCGGCGCCGCGTCGCTATGCTGCACGCCCAAGCCGGCCGCGACATCGTCCTGCTGCGGGGGCGGTACGTCCGCGCCGGATGAGGACGAACTGGCCCGCCGCATGGGCTATGGCGAGGCCGACTTGGCGGCTGTCGGTGACGGCGCCAATCTCGGCCTGGGCTGCGGCAATCCCCAGGTCATCGCCGACATGAAGCCAGGCGAGGTGGTGGTGGACCTGGGCTCGGGCGCCGGCTTCGACTGCTTCCTCGCCGCCCGCCAAGTGGGCGAGACCGGGCGTGCCATCGGCGTCGACATGACCCACGAGATGCTGAAGAAGGCACGCGAAAACACCGCCAGGCTGGGCCTCGCCAACGTGGAGTTCCGCCTGGGCGAGATCGAGCACCTGCCCATCGCCGACGGCACCGCCGACGTCGTCATCTCCAATTGCGTCATCAACCTGTCGCCCGACAAGCCGCAGGTGCTGCGCGAGGCGTTCCGGGTGCTGAAATCCGGCGGCCGCGTCGCCGTGTCGGACGTGGTGATGCTAAAGCCGCTGCCGCCCGAGCTGGCCGCGCGGAAGGAGCTTTATTCGGGTTGTGCCAGCGGGGCAGCCACGGTCGAGGACTTGCGGACCTGGCTGGCCGAGGCGGGCTTCACCGACATATGCATCGAGCCCAAGCCGGAAAGCCGCGAACTGATCGCCGAATGGGCGCCCGGCCTGGGCATCGAAGACTGCATCGCTTCCGCCACCATCCAGGCGCGTAAGCCCTAACCAGAGGGGGAGTGACCATGACCGATCAATCCGACGCCAACGCCCAAGCCATACAGCGGTTCAAGTCCGGCCTGTACTGCGCCGAGAGCGTGCTTGCCACCCTGGCCGCACGTCAGGGCATCGACGACCCGCGCATCACCAGCCTGGCCACCGGCTTCTGCAGCGGCCTTAGCCAGACCGCCGGACCGTGCGGCGCGGTGACCGGCGCCGTTATGGGCCTGGGCCTCGCGTTGGGCCGCTCTGAGGGCGGCGTCCCGGTCCAGCCGGCCTACGAGGCTACCCAGGAATTGATGCGCCGCTTCACCGAGGAATTCGGCACCACGAACTGCGCCGACCTGCTCGGCTGCCATCTCGGCACACCCGAGGGGCAGCAGACCTTCAAGGAGAACCAGTTGCATCGGCGCTGCACGGCCTATACCGGCCGGGCCGCCGAGTTGGCGGCCGAGATCATCGACGGCGCGAAATCCGTGTAACGAACCTCTCGGCGGCATCGTCCAAGGAAGCGACACACCTCAAGAAGGAGCTTTCCCATGGACGAGCGCATGAAGGAACTGATCGCCATCGGGGCCTCGGCGGCGGTCAATTGCCACCCCTGCATGGACTTCCACTTGGCGGAATGCGACCGCGTGGGCCTGGATCGGGCCGAGGTGCGGGCGGCGGTGGATGTGGGGCTGGCGGTGGCCAAGGGCGCCGCCGCCAAGACCCGCGACAAAGCCGATGCCCTGCTGGGCGCGGCGAATTGTGGCAGCGGAGGCGGCAATGGCTGCGGTTGTGGCTGAGCAATTGGCCGCGCACCGGGAGGCGGTGCGCGGCGTCCTCCTCCGCCTGGTGGGGGACGAGGCGTTGGCCGAGGATCTGGTGCAGGAGGCGCTGCTGCGCGCCTCCCGTGCCGCCACCGGCATGCGCGGCGAGGCGGCCCCCGCCACCTGGCTGACCGCCATCGCGCTGAATTGCGCCCGCGACCATTTCCGCGCAGCCAAGCGCCGGCCGGCGACCACCACGCTGGACGAAGCGGACGCGGTTCCGGCGGCGGACGAGCCGGAATTCGAGGTGATGCAGGCGGAGATGTCCGGTTGCATCCTCGGCCATTTGGCCCGCCTGCCCGAGCGCCAGCGCGAGGCGGTGCTGATGCACCATTTCGCCGGCCTCAGCCACCGTGAGATGGCCGCGCCCCTGGGTATCTCCGAGGGCAACGCCCGCGTCATTCTCCACCGCGGCTTGGCGGCTTTGCGCGCCAGCCTGGCCGCCGAATGCAAATTGGATTTCGGCGACCGCATTCCCTGCGAACGCCGCTGAGTTAGCACAGGGCCGCTTTTGTCAGACGCCGGGCCCGGCAGGGGCAAGGCGCCACCCCTGTCGCACGCCCCAACGATGACAACGACGAGGAAAACCATGACCCAGTCCAAGAGCGCACACAGCCCGACATCCGGAGACGGGCACAGCCCGATGGCAATCCTGATCTGCGCCGCCGCCATCCTGGCGATTTCGCTCGGCGTCCGGCATTCCTTCGGCCTGTTCCTGCAGCCGGTCTCCATGGCCGGCGGCTGGGGGCGCGAGGTGTTCGCCTTCGCCATCGCCTTGCAGAATCTGGTGTGGGGTATCTCCCAGCCTTTCGCCGGGCTGATCGCCGACCGCATCGGCGCCGGCAAGGCGGTCATCGCCGGCACGATCCTGTACGCCCTGGGCCTGCTGGTCATGGCCCACCCCGCCGGCCAGACGGTGTTCGTCCTCGGTGCCGGCGTTCTCGTAGGCCTTGGGCTGGCCGGCACCACCTATCCGCTGGTGCTGGGCGCAGTCACCCGCGCCACCGCGCCGGAGAAGCGCAGCCTGGCGCTTGGGCTAGCCATGGGTGGCGCCGCGTTCGGCCAGTTCATCATGCTGCCGGGCGCGCTCAAGGGCATCGAGTGGCTGGATTGGTCGGGCGCCCTGGTGGCGCTGTCGGTGCTGACCGTGGCCATGGTGCCGCTGGCATTCCCGCTGTTCGAGCGCGGCCACGCCGCCGCCCATGCCGCCCACGAGATGACCGCCGGCCAGGCCATCCGCACGGCGCTGCGGCACCGGGGCTTCGTGCTGCTGGCGCTCAGCTTCTTTGTCTGCGGCTTCCAGGTGGTGTTCATCGCCACCCACGTGCCGGCCTTCCTGGCGGACAAGGGATTGTCAGCGGGCGTCGGTTCCATGGTCCTGGCCTTCATCGGCCTGCTCAACATCCCCGGCACCTATTTCGCCGGCCTGTGGGGCGGGCGCTTCCGCAAGCCCATGCTGCTGACTTGGCTGTACCTGGCCCGGGTGATCATCATCGCTTCCTTCGCCTTCCTGCCGGTCAGCGAGTGGAGCGCCTATGCCTTCGGCGCCGCCATGGGACTGTTCTGGCTGTCCACGGTGCCGCTGACCAACGGCACCGTGGCCGCCATCTTCGGCGTGCGCAACATGTCCATGCTGGGCGGCGTGGTGTTCCTCGCCCACCAGCTGGGCGCCTTCCTCGGCGGCTGGCTGGGCGGCGTGCTCTATGACCGGCTGGGGTCCTATGACGGCGCCTGGGGTCTCGCCATCGGCCTCAGCCTGATGGCCGCGCTGCTGAACCTGCCGATCAAGGAGCAGGCGGTGACGCTACCCGAGCCGGTGAAGGCATGAGGACGCTCCTCCACGCGGTCATCGTCGCGCTCGTGCTGGGCGTGGCGGTGGCCACGTGGGCGGGCTACCAGGGGCCGCTGCTTGGCATTTTACTGGCGCTGGACTTCTGCCAGTAGGCAGAAACTTATTGCAGGCGGTAGGTCGAGTGGCAGGC
>DATJKV010000203.1:0-1703 GCA_035491155.1 Magnetospirillum sp.
CCAGAGCGTCACCATTGACCCGCAGGACGAGTTCTGCGGCCCAGTCGAGGCCGACATTCACATGACAGTCGACATCCGGGGGCTGGACAAGAACCCCCATGGCTTCGCCGTCGGCGAGTGGATCCCCGACCTGGGCGTGAAGTTCGAGGTGACCAAGCGCGGCACCGGTTTCGCCCGCAAGGGCGTGCTGGTGCCCATGGTGGCCAATAGCGGCCCCCATTACGGCGCCAACGTCAAGCTGGACGGCCCCGGGCGCTATCACGTGGTAATGACCGTCTCGCCGCCGTCGCAGCGCGGCTTTTATCGCCATACGGACCGCGAGACGGGAGTGGCGTCCTGGTGGACGCCGTTCACCCAGGAGTGGGATTTCGTCTTCGTCGGCGTGGGCAACAAGGGCGGGTATTGACGGGTTCCCAGGGCGATGACCGCGCCTCTTTTCGGCAGAGAGGGCGGGCTGTTGGAGGTATTCGAGCCGCGCCACGCGTGAACCCGGCCCAGCCATGCCCATCTAGGGACGGAGACTGCCGCGAGGCGCCCATGCTCTCTGAGTCCCAACGCAGCGCCATAATCCGCACCGCCGTTACGGGGCGTATTCTTGCTCGCCTGTTTCTGACCCCCAACCGGCTGGAATTAGTTTTCGCGGCGGTGCTTTCTGCAGGCCTGATCGCGGCGGGTGCCGCCCTGGTATTCGTGACCGGCGGCACCAAGCTGCCCTACCTGCACACACTTTACTTGCCCATTTTCCTGGACTCGCTGTTCTTCGGTCCCGTCGGCGGCGCCGTGGCGGGGCTGCTCGCCGGCTTGAGCATCGGCCCCTTCATGCCGCTGGACGTGAATGCCAACGTGCCGCAGGAGGCTTTCGGCTGGAGTTTCCGCATGGGCATCTTCACCCTGGCGGGGCTGGTGGTCGGGGCGGTGGTCAGCGCCTTGCGCGCCTCGATGGCGAATACCGTTCTCTATGGCGTCCTTGACGAATTCACCGGCCTTCCCAATCGGCAGCATCTGATCGGCGTGCTGACAACCCGCCTGCAAAGTGGCGCCGGCCAGACGGTATTCTCCATCAACCTTCGCTCGATCCGGCCCATCGCCATCGCCTTCGGTATCCATACCGCCGAGATCCTCTTGAAGCGCGTCGCCGAACGCCTGAGCGTCCGTCTGCGAGCGCCGGATCTGCTGTTCCGCGCCGAAAGCTCCGCACTTGCCGTACTTAGCGACAGTCCAGGTGATTTTGAAATCCTCGCCGAGGGACTGGTCGCCACCCTTTCCAAGCCGGTGGAGGTGGAAGGGGTTCCCCTGATGCTGGATGCCTCCGTGGGGGTGGCACAAGCCAAGCCCGAGGACGACCCGCCCGATCTGGTGCTGCGGCGGGCGGCGTTGGCGGCCGACGACGCTCACGAGAGCGGGAAGCCCTGGAGCCGTTACATCAGGGAAAGCGACGAGGTTCTGCGCGAGCGCCTGCTGATGCTCGGCGACGTGCGGGTGGCCTTGGATGACGGCGAGTTGACCCTGGCGTATCAGCCGAAGGTGCGACTGAGCAGCGGCATCATGGAGGGGTGCGAGGCCTTGGTGCGTTGGACCAGTCCGGCCCGTGGCATGGTGCCCCCCGACCAGTTCGTACCGGTGGTTGAATGCTCGGCACTGATCGGCTCGCTGACGCAATACATTTTCAGGGCCGCGATCCGGCAGGTGGCGGAGTGGCAGGG
>DATJKV010000204.1:0-7255 GCA_035491155.1 Magnetospirillum sp.
AGGTCGACGTCCCACACCTCAGCCAGCACCCCGGCCAGGGCACGGCAGCGCACCCCCTCCTCCAGCGCCCACAGGGATTGGGCGGCGCGGTAGGGCCGCACCAGCACCAGTCGCTCAGGCCCCAGGCCCAGCTGGCCGAGGCCGGGGGCATAGGGCATGTCGCCATGACCGATCCACAGCGCCGGCTTGCGCTCCCCGGCCGCCAGCCGGCCCAACAACATGGCGGAAAAGGCGGTGGCGGCGCCGTCACCGACGCCGTTGCCATGGGGTACCCCCGTCACCTCGTGCAGGCAGCCCAAGGCCAAGCCGCCCCACGGCAGAACCGCATCCACCTCCGGCAAACCGAGCGCCACCGCGCCGGGCACGGCCTCTGCCCCCACCCCTTCCAGGGCGGCGATGCGGGCGCGCAGGCGGGCGAGATCGGCGGACGGCATGGGGAAACTCCAGCATTGTTCTGTGAACGTTCACAGAACAAGCTAGGCGGAGTCAAGGGCGTATTTGAGGCTCAATCCATTCAGGCTGGAGGTATCACCGCTTGAGGCGGTGCAAGGGGTCTAAGCGTAGACCCCTTTCAGACCGTGATCTCCAGGCCGTCGAAGGCCGGTTCCACATTGGCCGGCAGCCGCGCGCGCAAGGCCTCGAAATCCAGGGACGGCGTCATGTGGGTCAGATAGGCCTGCTCGGGCTTGATGCGCTCGATCCAGCCCAGGACCTTGTCCAGGTGTGCGTGGGTCGGATGCGGATCGAAGGTCAGGCAGCCGACCACCCATGTCCGCACCCCGGCCAGGACCGCAAAGGATTCCTCCGGCAAATCCACCACATCCGTCGAATAGGCAAAGGCGCCGAAGCGGAAGCCCAGGGTGCGGCAAAAGCCATGGCTCTGGTCGAATGGCACGATGTTCACTCCGGCCACCGAGAACGGCCCGCGGATTTCGTGCGGCTCCAGCATGGGCTTGTAGATGCTTTCGCCCTCCTTCACGCTCCCCATCACGTAGGGAAAGCGCTGCCCGATGCTGGCCATTACCTCGGGTGCGGCGAAGATGGGCAGCGGCGCCTTCATGGCGCGATTGACCTCGCGCAGGTCGTCGATGCCGTGCAGGTGGTCGGCGTGGTCGTGGGTATACAGCACCGCGTCCAGCCGCTGCACCCCGGCGTCGATCAGCTGTTCACGGCAATCCGGCGATGTATCCACCAGAATGCGTGCCCCGCCGTCCTCGACCAGGATGGAGGGCCGGCGCCGGCGGTTGCGCGGATTGGCGGGATCGCAGGCGCCCCATCCACGGGAGATGCTGGGAACGCCCCCAGCGGCGCCGCTGCCGAGGACGGTGATTTTCATCCCGGCACCTTTGTGAACAGGCGTCGGAAATTGGCGGTGGTGGCCTCGGCCAATTCCTTGGAGGAAACGCCTTTCAATTCAGCCACCTTGGCGGCGGTGTAGGCCACGTAGGCGGGCTCGTTGCGCTTGCCGCGGTATGGGACCGGCGCCAGGTACGGGCAGTCGGTCTCCACCAGCAGACGGTCCAGCGGGATCGCCTTCACTGTCTCCTGCAAAGCCTCGGCCTTCTTGAAGGTGACGATGCCGGAGATGGAGATGTAAAGCCCCATTTCCACCGCTTTTTCAGCTAATTCTGGACCAGAGCTGAAACAATGGATCAGGCCGGTGAAGGCCCCCTTTCCCATCTCGTCGGCCAGAATGGCGAGGGTATCGGCATCGGCGTCGCGGGTGTGGACGATGACCGGCAGGTCGGCGATGCGCGCAGCGGCGATGTGGGCGCGGAAGGAGTCACGCTGCCGCTCGCGCGGGCTCTTGTCGTAATAGAAATCCAGGCCGGTTTCGCCGAAGCCGACCACCTTGGGGTGCTGGGCCAGTTCCACTAGGCGTTCGGTCTCGGCCTGCGGCTCGGTACCGGCCTCATGCGGGTGGATGCCCACCGTGCAATAGACGTCGGGAAACCGTTCGGCCACCGCCAGCACCCGCTCGAACCGGGTCAGGTGGGTGTTGATGGTAAGGAACAGGCCAATTCCGGCATCGCGGCCGCGCTGAACCACTTGGTCCAGTTCCTCCGCGAAATCCGGAAAATCGAGATGGCAGTGGCTGTCCACCAGCATCAGGAGGCGGCCTCTTCCTCGACATAACGTGGGAACACGCCCTGGGGCGCCGGCAGCGGGGTGCCGGGCTTGAGCGCATTGTGGGAACCGCAGAAGGCGAAGCTGCGGGCTTCCGCCGGCACCGCCACCAGATCCAGCAGGCGCGCAGAGGCGTCGGGCATGAACGGCTGGGTCTGCAGGGCCAGGTTGCGGATGGTCTCGGCCAGCACCCACAGAACCGTGCCCATGCGGGCCGGATCGGTCTTGCGCAGCGCCCACGGGGCCTGCCGGTCCACATAGCCGTTGGCGGCGCGCACCACCACCCAGATCGCCTCCAGCGCCTCGTGGAACAGCTGGCGGTCGATGGCCTCGCGCACCTTGGGCAGCAGACCATGGGCGGCGTCCAGCATATCACGATCTTCAGCCGTCAGTTCGCCGTGCTGGGGCACCGCATTGGCGCAATTCTTACCGATCATGGACAGGACGCGCTGGGCGAGATTGCCGTAATCGTTGGCCAGCTCCGAGTTCATGCGGGTGACCATGGCACGATGGCTGAAATCGCCGTCATTGCCGAAAGGCACCTCGCGCAGCAGGAAATAGCGCACCTGATCCAGGCCGTAGCGCTCGATCAGTTCGACGGGGTCGATGACGTTGCCCAGCGACTTGGAGATCTTCTGTCCCTCGTTGGTCCACCAGCCGTGGGCGAATACACGCTTGGCCGGCTGCAGGCCGGCGGCCATCAAAAAGGCCGGCCAATAGACGGTGTGAAAGCGCAGGATGTCCTTGCCGACCATGTGCAGATCCGCCGGCCAGTATTTGGCGTACTCGCCCGACTGGTCGGGATAACCCACGGCGGTGATGTAGTTGGTCAGCGCGTCCAGCCAGACGTACATGACATGGGCATCGTCGCCCGGCACCGGAATGCCCCATTTGAAGCTGGTGCGCGACACCGACAGGTCCTGCAGGCCGCCCTTGACGAAGCTGATCACCTCGTTGCGGCGCGATTGCGGCGCGATGCAGTCGGGATTGGCGTCGTAAAAGGCCAGCAGGCGGTCCTGCCAGGCGGACAGGCGGAAGAAATAGCTGGGCTCCTTGACCCATTCGACGGGCGCACCGGTGGGGGCCAGCTTGCTGCCGTTGGGGCCGGGCTTCAGTTCGTCCTCGCCGTAGAACGCCTCGTCGCGGACCGAATACCAGCCTTCATAATGGCCCAGATAGATGTCGCCGGATTCCACCAGCTTGGTCCACAGTGCCTGGACGGCGGCCACGTGGCGGGGCTCGGTGGTGCGGATGAAATCGTCGTTGGAGCAGTTGATGCGGGCGGCCAGGTCGCGGAAATTGGCCGAGTTCATGTCGGCCAGCGCCTGGGGCGTCATGTCGAAGGTCTCGGCCGACTTTTCGACCTTCTGGCCGTGCTCGTCGGTGCCGGTCAGGAACTTGACGTCGAAGCCGTCGAGGCGCTTGAAGCGGGCCAGCACGTCGCAGGCGAGCGTGGTGTAGGCGTGACCGATGTGGGGCTTGTCATTGACGTAGTAGATCGGCGTGGTGACGTAATAAGTCTTGGCCCCGCTCATGGTCATCTCCTTCGACTTCTTCTTCTGAGAGCTGTTGGCTCTGCCCTTCGGGGTCAAGCCCGCGCCATGCGCTCAACCGTTCAAGCTCGCGCCAAGCGCTCAATGGCCAGGAAGGCCGTCAGCATGGCCTGCTTGCGGTCCAGGTTGACCGCGTCGGTGCGGGCGAAAAGGGCGGAGACCTTTTCCCACACCTCAAGCCAGCGTTCAAGGTCGCCGGCAGCCAGCAGGCGGCCCATCAGGGCCCCCTCGCCCGCAACCACCTCGCTCATCCCCCTGCCCTGGCGACCGCCGGCCCGCACCAGGCGAGCCAGCCACCAGCCCAGCAGCTCGGTGACGGTGCGCCAGGCGGTCTCGGCGTCGGAGCGCGCCACCCGGTCGGCGAAGGCGTGCAGGGCCGGCACGTCCAGTTTGGGCAGGGCCGACAGCAGGCCGATGACCTCGCGATAAAGGTCGAGGCCCCCCTCGGCGGCCAGGCTCATGGCCTTGCCGATGCTGCCTTCACCCAGACGGGCCAAAGCGGTGATGTCGTCGGGCAGCAAATCGGGGCGGTAGGTGGCCAGCAGCCGCGCCACCTGATCTTCGGGCAGCGGCTTCAGCGCCAGACGGCGGCAGCGGGAACGGATGGTGGGCAGCAACCGGCCGGGGCTGTGCGACAGCAGCAGCATCAGGGCGTTGCGCGGCGGTTCCTCCAACACCTTGAGCACGGCGTTGGCGGCGTTACGGTTCATGTCGTCGGCGGCGTCGATGATGACCACGCGCCAACCACCCTCGGCCGGGGTCAGCGACATGAAGCCACCGATGCCGCGCACGTCGTCGATGACGATCTCGGTGCGCAGCTTGACCTTCTTGTCGTCGGCGAAGCCGCGCTCGACCACCTTGAGGTCGGCGTGGCCGCCGGCCGAAATGCGGCGCGACACCGGATGGTCGGGGGCAATGGCAAGGCTGTCGGGCGGGCCGCCGAACAGGCCGCCCCCATCACCGCCACCGGCCAGGACGAAGCGGGCGATGCGGTAGGCCAAGGTGGCCTTGCCGATGCCCTTGGGCCCCGACAACAGCCAGGCATGGGCAAGGCGCCCGGAATTCCAGGCATCCAGGAAGGCCCGCTCGGCAGTCTCATGGCCGATCAGGTGGTAATTGTCGCGCGGTTCGGGCGCTTCGGTCATGGGACGCAGAATCCCAACAGGCGGCCCTTGACCGCCTTCAGGATGGCCTGATGGACCGTATCCACGTCGGCGGTGGCGTCGATGACGGCGCACCGGCCGGGATCACGGGCGGCGATGTCCAGGAAGCCCTGGCGCAGCCGCTCGTGGAAGGCGGTGCCCATACGCTCGTAGCGGTCCTCGGCCCCGCCGCGGCCGCCTGCCCGCTTCAGTCCCTCCTCCACCGGCAAATCGAGGATCAGGGTGAGGTCGGGCGTGAAATCGCCTAGCACCAGCCGGGTCAGCCCGGTGATGAAATCCTTGGATAGGCCGTGGCCGTAGCCCTGATAGGCCAGGGTCGAATCGGCGAAGCGGTCGCAGACGACCCAGGCACCACGCTCCAGCGCCGGCCATACGGTCTTGACCAGGTGATCGCGGCGGGCGGCCGAGTGCAGCAACGCCTCGGTCTCGGCATCCCAGCGATCCACCTCGCCGGTGACCAAAAGGGCGCGGATGGCTTCCGCGCCCTTGGAACCGCCCGGCTCGCGGGTGGTCACCACCTCGATGCCGGCGCGAGCCAGCGCCTCGGCCAGCATTTTCAGCTGGGTCGACTTGCCGGCGCCCTCGCCGCCTTCGAAGGTGATGAACCGTCCGCGTGTCATGCCATGCTCAGCCCTTCGAGCCCCACAGGATGTGCTTCAGGGCGGCGGTCATGCGGCCCATGAAGCCCAGCTTCTGCACGTCGGCACCAGCCAGCAGCGGCAGTTCGACGGTGTTGACGCCCGGCGCGCTGATCACCAGCTTGCCCACCGGCTGCCCCTTCTTGATGGGAGCCGGAACCGGACCGGTGTAGACGGCGGTCACCTTCATCTCGCGACGTGCCTTGCGCGGCATGGTGGCTTCCAGCTTGTCGCCGGCCACCAGCGGCACGGTGGCGGCATCGCCCAGCCACACCTCGGCGTCGGTCACCACGTCGCCGGCCTTGAACAGGGCGTAGTTGTCGAACTCGCGGAAGGCCCACTCGATCATGCGCTCGCTTTCCTCCGAGCGCTCCTTGATGCTCTTCATGCCGTTCAGCACCATGATGACGCGGCGGTCGCCGCGCTTGACGGTGCCCACCAGGCCGTAACCACCCGATTCGGTGTGGCCGGTCTTCAGGCCGTCGGCGCCCGACACGGCATAAAGCAGCGGGTTGCGGTTGCCCTGCTTGATGCCATTATAGGTGAATTCCCGCTGGGAATAGATGGGGAAGTATTCGGGATATTCGCTGATCAGGTGCCGCGCCAGGATGGACAGGTCGCGCGCCGTGGTCATGTGATCCGGCTCGGGCAGGCCCGAGGAGTTGCGGAACGTGGTGTTCCTCATGCCCATCTGGCGGGCGCGGCGGGTCATCTCCTCGCCGAAGGCCTCTTCGCTGCCGGCATAGGCCTCGGCCATGACCGAACAGGCGTCGTTGCCGGACTGGATGATCATGCCGTGCACCAGATCATCCACCGAGGCGGTGGAGTTTACCGGCAGGAACATCAGCGAACCGCCGGACTTGACGTGCTTTTTCCAGGTGGTCTCGGACACCGGAAGCTGGTCGGTCAGCTTCCAGCTGCCCTCCTTCAGCTTCTCGAAAACCAGGTAGGCCGTCATCAGCTTGGTCATCGACGACGGCGCCATCAGCTCGTCCGAGTTCTTGTCGAACAGGACCGTGCCGGTCTTGTGGTCGATGATGATGGCCTGACGAGCCGAAGTCTCGATGGAATCGGCCTGGGCAGCGGCACTCACGCCGATGAGGATGAGCGAAAAGGCCGCCATCAGCGGCCGGCGGAAGTTGAATGACGTCATCGTCACATGACCCTCGGAAAGCGAAACGGCAACTGGGGAAAGACTTGGTTCTGCCTAAGCCTGAAATGCGTCGGAACTAGGGCGGGCTCAATCCACCACGACCTTGGCGTCGGGCTGGCCGGCGGCAATGACCGAATCCAGCAGACGATCGGCGTCCTCGACGGTGGGCAGCGGACCAAAGCGGACGCGATAGACCGTCTGGCCCTTGATGCTGGCGGTATGGATCTGCGGCTGCCCCACGCCCGACAGGCGGGCCTGAAGGCGAAGGGCATAATCGTGGCGGGCGAAGGAACCGGCCTGGACGAAAATACCGGTAGACTTGACCGGCACGGTCTCCACTTCCGGCGAGGAAAGCTCGCGTTCGACGCGGTCGGCGGCCGACGCCGCCCGAGCCGCACTGGCCGAAACCGGCCGGGCCGAGGCCAAGACGGGCTTGGCCTGTTCGCGGCTGCCGATGGGCGGCAGGGTCTCGGCCGTCACACTCTCTCGCGGGGCGGCGGCCACCTTGGGTCCGTCGCCCTCGGGCTTCAGCTTGCCGGCCAGGACGCGGCTGTCCTCGCCCATGACCTGGACGCGCACCTTGGCAGTGCCCTGCCCCTCCATGCCCAGCATCTGAGCGGC